>NZ_JAIQZM010000091.1 GCF_023333595.1 Argonema galeatum A003/A1 | reverse complement strand
ACTCCAACAACGTCAGCGTCCTATTAGGGACAGGGACAGGCAGTTTTGGCGCTGCTACCAACTTTGCTGTGGGGACTACTCCCGCTTCCGTCACCGTAGGAGACTTCAACGGCGATGGGAAATCCGACATCGCGGCGGCGAACCGTGACTCCAACAACGTCAGCGTGCTGCTCAATAACAACCAACCCACTGCAACGCGCACCATCATTGATAATGACCCAGTAAGCGTTGAGTTTTCTGCGGCTACTTATCAAGTTAATGAAAATGGTACGGTAGTTGGTGTTGCAGTTACTATCAATCGCACTGGTGATGCACTCAGTCCCGGTAGTGTAGATGTGCAGTTTACTGATGGAACTGCTACGGGTGGAACTGATTTCACTAACACCACTCAAACTATCAACTTTCTTAGCAACGAAACAACTAAAACTGTTGTCGTTCCCATCACTGACGATAACTTAGTGGAAGGGAATGAAAATCTTACCCTGACTTTAATTAATCCTTCGGCCAATTTCGTCTTAGGTACGCAGACAAATTCAACTCTAACTATTGTCGATAACGATAACCTCACCGCCACCATCGCCGCTGGTGCTACACCCACCGAAAGTGGCCCCACCAACGGCACATTTGTCATTACCTTAAATAGCCCAGCCCCAGCAGGTGGGATAACCATCAACTTCGCCCTCGCCGGAACCGCTACCACCACCACCGACTACAGCATCGCCGCCGGAAGCAACATTAGCGCCGTCACCGCCACCAGCTTCACTATCGCCGCCGGACAAACCAGCGCCGTCTTAAACGTTACTCCCGTTGACGATACAGTTATTGACCCCAGCGAAACCGTTCAACTCACCCTCAACAGCGGTACAGGTTACACCGTCGGTGCAGCAAATAACGCCAGCCTGACAATTATTGACAATGACCCAGTAATCAGTATGACCGCTGGCACCGCCCCCAGCGAATCTGGCCCCACCAACGGCATCTTCAACATCAGCCTCAACGCCGCTTCACCTACACCGATTACCGTCAGCTTTGACACCACAGGTAGTACCGCCACTTCTGCTACTGACTACAGTTTTGACCTCGCAACTAGCACGGGGATTACTGCGATTACTGCTTCCAGTTTTACCATTGCGGCGGGAGTCACCAGTGCTACCTTAGTCGCCAAACCAGTAGATGATGCGGTAATTGAAGCGGGTGGGGAAACAGTAAAAGTCAACCTGCTGTCGGGTACTGGCTACACCCTCGACACCGCCACCGCCACCACTACCTTCGCTGCTGCTACCAACTTTGCTGTGGGGACTAATCCCTATTCCGTCACCGTGGGAGACTTCAACGGTGATGGCAAAACCGACATCGCGGCGGCGAACCGTACCTCCAACAACGTCAGCGTCCTATTAGGGACAGGGACAGGCAGTTTTGGCGCTGCTACCAACTTTGCTGTGGGGAATAGTCCCCTTTCCGTCACCGTGGGAGACTTCAACGGCGATGGGAAAACCGACATCGCGGCGGCGAACTTTAACTCCAACAACGTCAGCGTCCTATTAGGGACAGGGACAGGCAGTTTTGGCGCTGCTACCAACTT
>NZ_JAIQZM010000090.1 GCF_023333595.1 Argonema galeatum A003/A1 | reverse complement strand
GAGTTTTCCCATTCACTCCGAGAGCCACGCGACGCGACGACTTACAGGCTCGATCGAATGTGTGACGGGAATGGAACGGCCAGGACTCGAACCTGGATTGGGATGTTAGGTGCATCCTTCTACGGGGGTTGTCTAGTTGATTGATGTCGCTCCCAGTCACCGTTAATCGGTATCAAGCGACCCCTCAGCGTTTACCGATTTCGCCACTGTTCCGGGTGCCCGTCTATTTCCGGGCTGGTTCAGTCTCTGTTCTATGTCCTAATTTAACTGGTTAAAGCAGTAATGTCAAGCGCAGACAGTAACTATTATATTTTTTCCATTTTGATGCCACCCAAAACAAAATGACTAATCCCCACATTCAAAGCATCACAAATGCCAATGAGAAGATCGGGGGATATGGATTCCGGCTTACCTTCCTCTAATTCTTGTAAATACTGGTGGGAAAGATCATACCCCATCGACTTCATTTTCTCGCTGAAACCTCGCCTAGACTGCTTGCCGCGTAAATCTTTTAAACGTTTACCCTTGACTACATCCCAAGTCAACCGGGAAACACAACTTAAAGGAATCATTATGGTCGGCTCCCCTAAAAAATTACTTTCTAAATCTATATTACTGCTTGAACTTGACATAGTGCAGGAAACACGCCAGAATAGCGTGAGATAGATGCTGAGCGGTGGTGAGTAGACCAGGCCAGGAAGCATTGCCTACTCACCACCAAACATCGTGCCATCTCAGCGATCGCCATACCAACACTCAGCACTCAGCCGCATTCTCGGCCCTGGAGTGCCGCCCTTTACACAGGAGGTGTCCATGATCGACTAACCGACTTTGGATTGAGAGACAAACAGGGCGTTCGTGTGAGGGACGCCCTTACTAGCCAAACAGTTTGTTGCTGCAACTGTATTTACCGAAACCCAAACAAAAAGTGCGCTTGATTACTGTCGAGCAATTTATCCAAGAGATCACGATCGATGACCCATCCATACACGGACTTCGCCCTCTACCTGGAAGAGGAATACGGCAAGGAAGTAGGCGATCGCTACCGAGAATTGTTGCGTAGCCCAATATACAAATCAGCCAAAGTTCGGCACAAGAACTACAACAAACCCAAAAAAGGCACACCCCGAAAAAGGAGATTCGCATGACGCACTGCAAATCCTGCAACGCACCGATCCACTGGATCGAAACCTTAAACGGAAAGTTACGCCCGTGAACTTAGATCTCACCAGCCACTGGGCTACCTGCCCTGACGCCAAGAAATTCAAGCCCAAACAGGAATCAAAGCAATGACACTCGAAAGTTATTTGAAATACGGAGAAGGCATAGGCATCACCCGGTTCTATGTCGAAACCATAGAATATGATGGCGAAATCAGTTTCTATATTCACCCTGTTGATGACCCCATTCGTATTGGTGGAGAACCCATACACTATGCAGTATTAGGGAACTTACTTGAACCGATCGAAGTTGACACCATCAGAGATGGGAAGCAACAAATAGATGCCTTCCGCTCCGAATTAGAGCAGTATATTTCCTTGCTTGGCCTTACCTTCCATCCCGCAGAAGAACCCGACGACGACATACTCGCACTACTTCAAAAAACCAGACAGGTACTTGCGGCCTTCGCCTTGAATAAAAAGACAGCAGACCAACAAGCCCCCCAAGCAGAGAAAAAACTCAAACACCTCAAAACTGAATTATTGAGGCACGAAGCAATAATAGGAATTCAAAGAGAAGACGATGGTGATTTCAACGCTTTTGCCAACCGCATAGAGTAT
>NZ_JAIQZM010000089.1 GCF_023333595.1 Argonema galeatum A003/A1 | reverse complement strand
CATATTACTATGCTAGCTTATAATATGAGTAAGTTTGAGTAGCTTCAGGTAAATATTTTTGAACTGATTTCAGCCCTGATGTATTTTACAGCGGATACTCAGGCTCGTATCCTCGCCCGCTTCCACTTTGCTCTGATTGAGACTGGCTTTCTGTTTGTTGGCAAGGCAGAGATGCTGCTGACTCATGCTGACCTTTTTATTCCAGCCAATCTTAAATATCGAATCTTTTCCAAAGTATGTAAAATAAGTTTGCGCGATCGGCTGCTAGTAATGTCCGACTCTGGCAACGAAGAAGGGACCGATCGCTTGGTGATGAATATGCGTTTGCGGGACGAAGCTTTAGAAACTTTACCGACAGCACAGATAATTGTAGATAAGGAGGGCAACTTAGCGCTGGTAAATCGGCAGGCTAAGATTTTGTTTGGTCTAACTTCCCACGATTTAAACCGCCCTTTGCACGATCTCGAACTTTCTTACCGTCCGGCTGACTTGCGATCGCGTATAGATCGAGCTTACAGCCAACGCCGTACAGTCGCGATTTCCGATGTGGAACTAATTCGGGCAGACGATCGTGTGACGTGGCTGGAAATTCACCTGATTCCCCTGCTGGATACCAACGGCGATATACTTGGCATATCAATAGTCTTCAACGATGTGACGCGCTACAACCAGTTAGAGCGAGAACTTCAGCGGTCTACCCAGGAACTGGAAACCGCCTACGAAGAACTCCAGAGTAGCAATGAAGAATTGGAAACTACGAATGAAGAACTTCAGAGTACTAACGAAGAACTGGAGACTACGAATGAGGAACTTCAGAGTACTAACGAAGAATTGGAGACCATGAACGAGGAACTTCAGTCTTCCAACGAAGAACTTCACACCACCAACGAAGAACTGTGTCTGCGTACTGATGAATTTAACCGTGTCAACATTTTCTTGGATGCCGTTCTCACCAGCTTGCGTATTGCAATGGTTGTTTTAGATACCCGTCTTGGCGTCCAACTTTGGAACAATACGGCTGAGGATTTGTGGGGCTTGCGATCTGACGAAGCTATTGGGCGTTTCTTCTTTGATTTAGATATCGGTTTGCCAGTAGAACAACTGCGGGTACTAACCCGTACCTGCCAGAATGGGAAGTGGGAGGAACAGCAAGTGGTGTTAGATGCTGTTCCGTAGAGGCAGAAATATTCGCTGTCGCGTTATTTGCACGCCGCTGATTGTGGGAAGCGAGATCGAAGGGATCATCCTCCTGATGGATGAGCGGCATGATTGACCCACTACCCGCCGCAAATTTTCGCTTTGTAACCCTGTTGAATCAGAACCTGAACAAGCCTCTGACCGCAATCCCCTTGAATTTCAATGGTATTGTCTTTAACAGTGCCACCAGTACCGCATTGAGTTTTCAACTGTTTGAGCAAGGCGTTGAGAGTTTCCGGCTTACTTTGAAAACCAGTAATTATCGTTACAGTTTTGCCCTTGCGACCTTTACGGGATGCCTGCACTCGGAGGTCTTGTTGATTTGGCGGTAGTTCTGGGACTGCTCGTTCTAGAGCTGCTGAGTTGTCTGGGACCGATCGTTTTAGAGCAGCCGAGTTGTCGCCGTTGCCAAATTCCGAATAGACGATGCGATTTTCAGTGAAGGTTTTGAGGTCGGAAGATTTGCGTTTTGAAGAAGACATAAAAGGCACCAATTATCTAAGAAGATCAGCTTTGTTTGTGCATTCTTTTTCACAGTATTACCAATTTCCCTTGCTCTTCCGTACTTAGTGTGCTAAAATGTTATAATAGCGCCGAACAATAGTACATTTAGAATCAATTATGAAAAGAA
>NZ_JAIQZM010000088.1 GCF_023333595.1 Argonema galeatum A003/A1 | reverse complement strand
AGGGCTGAAATCAGTTCAAAAATATTTACCTGAAGCTACTCAAACTTACTCATATTATAAGCTAGCATAGTAATATGAGTAAGTTATCCATAAGTGAAGCAGCTAAAATAAAAGGTGTCAGCGCCTCTACTCTCAGACGTTGGGAATTAGAAGGCAAACTCATACCAGAAAGAACAGCGTCGGGACATAGAAGATATGATTTAGCTCAGTTACTGGGAATTAAATCAGAACTTTCTTACACTATTGGCTATTGCCGTGTATCTAGTTATGACCAAAAAGATGACTTAGCTAGACAAAGACAAGTCTTAGAATTGTTTTGCGCTCAGAATGGTTGGCAGTATCAAATAATTGAGGACTTAGGAAGTGGTTTAAATTATAGCAAAAAAGGACTAAAAAGATTAATTAGATTAATTGTCGATAGCCAAGTAGAGAGATTAGTACTTACCCACAAAGACCGATTGCTAAGGTTTGGTAGTGAATTAATATTTAGTCTCTCCGAACATTTTGGCACAGAAGTATTAATTATTAATCGCACTGAAGATGTTTCATTTGAAGAAGATTTAGCTAGTGATGTACTAGAAATAATTACCGTATTTTCGGCGAGATTGTCCGGAAGTAGAAGTCACAAAAATAAAAAGATTGTTGAGGAGCTAAAAAATGTGGCGGCGAAGTTTTAAAACCAAACTAAAACTTAATAATCAGCAAAAAACCATACTGGCAAAACACGCTGGAGTAGCTCGTCACGCTTATAACTGGGGATTGCAGACTTGTTTGGAAGCTCTGTCAAGAAACGAGAAATTACCCAGTGCTATTGACCTGCATAAAAAGTTGGTAGCCGAGGTCAAGCCCGTGCATAAGTGGTACTATGAAGTTTCTAAATGCGCTCCTCAACAGGCTTTAAGAAATTTAGCCACAGCTTTTACTAACTGGTGGAAACACAAACACTGCCAACAGCCCAAGTTTAAAAACAAAGGAGATTCGGATAGTTTTTATTTAGAAGGAAGTATTCTTTTTAGTGGAGACAAAATAAAGCTCCCTAGAATTGGTTGGGTAAGATGTCACGAAATCTTACCTAGTGAGCAGCCTAAAAATGTAACAATTAGTAAAAGAGCGGGAGAATGGTATGTTAGTTATAAGTTTCAATTTGAACCAAAAGGAACGCAGAAAATTAGACAGCGGCTCGGTGTTGATTTAGGTATAAATGCGTTAGCTACTTGTTCGGATGGCTCGATATTCCCCAACCCAAAAGCTTACCGTCAAGCCAAAAGGAAATTAGCTCATCTCCAAAGAGCGGTAGCGAGAAAGCACAAAGGCTCGTCCAATAGGAAAAAGGCAGTTAATCAAGTATCTATATTACATCAAAAAGTAGCTAATATCAGATTAGACGCACTGCATAAACTAACGACATGGTTAGCTAAGAACCACAGCGAAATAGTCATCGAGGATTTAAACATATCTGGGATGCTCAAAAACCATAGGTTAGCCAGTGCTATCGCTGATTGCGGCTTTTTTGAGTTCAAAAGACAGTTAAGTTACAAGTGCGAATGGTATGGCTCAAGGTTGATTATAGCGGATAGATTTTATCCTTCTTCTCAACTTTGTTCTTGTTGCCATCATCGTCAGAAAATGCCATTAAAAGAGAGAGTTTATCACTGTCTCAATTGTGGCAGTGTGATGGATAGAGATTTTAATGCCAGTGTTAATCTAGAATACTGGCATCCAGAGATTGATTATCCTTTAACCGTAAGCTATACGGGGATTGCTTGTGGAGGGTCAAAACCACTTAACGGTTCAACCGTTAAGGACTCTGTGAAGCAGGAAGTAAACGCTGAACCTATTTGACAGCTAGAGTTGTTTGGGTAGGTTTAGGTAAGTTTTATGTAGCGG
>NZ_JAIQZM010000087.1 GCF_023333595.1 Argonema galeatum A003/A1 | reverse complement strand
TCCCGTTCCCAATCCCGTTCCCAATCCCGTTCCCAATCCCGTTCCCAATCCCGTTCCCAATCCCGTTCCCAATCCCGTTCCCAATCCCGTTCCCAATCCCGTTCCCAATCCCGTTCCCAATCCCGGTAATAATCCTATGAATGGATTGTCGCCATCCAACCAAATAACAATTTCAACAGACCTCCAAACGATAAATATTTCGCCCGCACAGGCAGCAAATTCAAGCGTTACAGGTACAAGTTCTCTAGATACAACTGAGTTACTGCGCGAGAACGTTGCGACAGCCCTTCAAAGAGGCAACTTGGAGGTATTCGTACCGGAGATTGAAAAACTCAGGCAGCAGGAATATGAGAATTACTTTGGCGAAAATCTCCCTGCAAACAGTAAAAATTCACTGTCTCTTGTACAGGTTCAGCGCATCCTCAAAAGAATTGCCGAAAGACCGGGGAAAAAGCCTGCAATTCTCTACGTATTTATCCAACCAGAGCAATTAGAACTCGTGTTGGTTACTCCATCAGGCAGACCCATTCACCGCACCATAAGGGCGGCAAATCGCAATGCGCTGCTTAAAGTAGTTGCAGAGTTTCGTTCAGAAGTAACTGATGGTTCTAAAACTGATACGACTTCGTACCTCGCTTCTGCTAAAAAGCTTTATCAGTGGATAATTACGCCTATCGAAGCCGAACTGCGATCGCAAGGCATAGAAACCCTCGCTTTTTCTTTAGACTCAGGGCTCAGATCGATACCGATAGCCGCCCTCCACGATGGGCAAAAGTTTTTAGTAGAAAAGTACAGTATCGGCTTAATTCCCAGCGTCAATTTGATCGATAGCCGTTACGAAGATATTAGAAACTCTCAAGTTCTAGCAATGGGGGCTTCCAAATTTACTGACTTAAGTCCTTTACCCGCTGTGCCAGTAGAGTTATTCACCATTGCGAAAGAAATATGGCAAGGCAAAACTTTCCTCAATGAAGGTTTTACATTAGCAAATCTCAAATTACAACGCTCTAGCGAACCATTTGCAATTATTCACCTAGCAACGCACGCAGAATTTAGGGCTGGGAAACCAAATAACTCTTTTATCCAGCTTTGGAACTCGCAACTGGGGTTAGATCAATTACGGCAAATGAGATGGAATAAACCACAAGTGGAACTATTAGTACTCAGTGCCTGTCGCACCGCTTTGGGAGATGAACAAGCTGAGTTAGGGTTTGCAGGTTTGGCTGTAGCATCTGGTGTGAAGTCGGCTTTGGCGAGTTTGTGGTATGTGTCAGATCAAGGAACTCTGGGACTGATGACAGCGTTTTATCAGCAGTTGAAAACTGCACCTATCAAAGCACAAGCGCTCCAGGAGGCGCAAATCTCTATGATTAGAGGGGATATGCGTATAGAGGATGGTAAACTGCTAGGACTGATTTCTAACCCCGAAGGAGTGCCTCTGCCACCAGAACTAGCCTCGCAGGGAAATCAAAATCTCTCCCATCCTTACTTCTGGGCTGGTTTTACGATGATTGGCAGCCCTTGGTAAGTCAAAAGTCAAAAGTCAAAAGTCAAAAGTCAAAAGTCAAAAGTCAAAAGTCAAAAGTCAAAAGTTACTTTTTCTTGTTTTCTTTAGATTTGACAATCATGGCAGCAATAATGTTCATCAATTCATTTATCTCATTCAGGAGGGGCTGTAATCTGTTTTCTGGAACTATGTTAGCAGCAAAAATTAACCTGATCCAGTACCTAGTTTCTCTATCTTCTTTTAAGGCGATTTCTAGTTTATGGATAAAATCAGCTGTACTTTGTGCAGATCTTGATTCTTCCACATTCGCACCTATGGAAGTTCCAGAACGAATCAATTGTTTTGATAATTCTCTTGCTGGCCCTGGTGTTTCACTTAGAAAACTGCAAAGATTGACTATACGAACAGAAAACTGGAAAGTTCTCTCACAAATATCAAAAGGTTTGTCTGACATATTTTTTGACTTCCTTTGATCCCAGTCTTTTGATTTTTGACTTTTGTACGGGCGGGTTTAGCCCACACATCTCATTACCAACAGAATATTTTACAAAACCCGCCCCTACTG
>NZ_JAIQZM010000086.1 GCF_023333595.1 Argonema galeatum A003/A1 | reverse complement strand
CTGGAACATCAATTATTACGCGATCGCCAATTTTGAAATTATGGCTTGTCTCCTCGATGCGATCGCCATTTTGCTTAACGGTGTCTGACAGTGACAGTGGAAGTGGTTCAATGTCTTGTGCAGTGGGAGTTTCCACCACTGTCAGTCTGACAGTGGTTGACAGTGGTGACAGTGAATCATAATCGAAGGGTTGATCGCTTTCCGAACCGAGATCGACTGGTGAAGATTCCACCACTGTCAACCGCTGTCGGACTGACAGTGGTGGAATCGTTTGCTGTACGGTCGTTTCAGCGTATCCACTGTCACTGTCAGTCACTGCTAAGCGAAAACTGCCAAATATAGCCTCCGAACTAATGAGTTGTATTTGCAGGCTCCCCTTTTTCGTGGTTGAGACCCTTATCTTGTCTGGGTTAGCGGCTGCTAGCTCTTGAAAATGGCAAAAATATTGGGCAGCTGGAATTTTTCTGAAGAACTGGTTGGTGGATTGAAGTTTCCCAACTGTTAAGACTCCTTCTACCTTCAGCCTCTCAACAATTTTGGCTTTTACCGGATCTACTTCATCTTCGCCGATCGCCTGTCGGACTCTCATTGCTTGCCTCAAATAGAATTCGGCTAGGGCGATCGCTGCCTGAACTCGCTCAACAGGTATCTCTGGGGATGGGCAGCGCTGATCTTCGCAAATCTCCCACAAAATGTGGAGTAGCATCGCAAATTTAGCGCAGTAACCTTCCAGTTTCCCTATAAATCCCCTAATGGCCGGGGATGGGTGTAACAGCCTCTCTTTTTCCTTGATGTTATGCCACAGTCGGAAAACTTGTCTGGCAGAGGTGGAAAAGTAGTAACTCGTTGGGGGAGCCCGATCAATTTTTTGATAGATGTCTTTCAAGAGACCGGATAAATTTAGTTCTGTATCATCTTCCGCCATCGGGTATTCTTGAAGATCGAGAAAGCAAGGTAAGAGTCTGGCAAATTCCCCCCTCGAATCGTCTGCGTCGTTTCCCATCAAACTCAACAATTTAGTGGGCTGGATGCCTCCAGTCACCGAACAGGAGTCTTTAAAGCTGACAATTCGGCCCTTTCTAAGCATCGTACTTCTGTCACCGTTGAAACCGCTCAGCGATGATTCGGTGTCCGACCCTTTCCCTTTGTTGTATTCGCCTCTAGCCGTGACCGTTTGCAAGATCTCATCAGGAGCGTGCAGTATCCCCTTGCTGGGTTGGTTCTCCATGATTTCCCAGATAGATTCTTTCGTACCGCCTCGATAAAGAAAAAGCCTTGCTGGTGGCGGTTCTGAAGGTTCCTCATCTCTGCGAGATTTTTGCTCCTGTGGGGAAAGGGCATCCCAATCTTTCTTCTCTTTGTAGTATGCCGATAGATTTTCGTCATGCCTAGCAAGTGACTCAGTTTGCAAATCGTTGAGCGGCGATAGGAAAATTCTTTCAATAGCCGTTTTCCGATTGCTTGCCTCTGCAATAAGGGCGCTTCTTACAATTGGCGGTTCACTTCTATTGGTGGCCTTTTGATAAATAATTAATGATTCGCTGCTAACCAGGCTGGCAGCTATTGGGATAATTTCGTGAACTGCTATCTCTTCTGGAAAAGGGAACCACCGACAGAGAAGCTGTAGTGGTTTGGCAAGATGTGGGTGGAAAATATCGCCAAGCTTAAGCGAGGCTTTGGAGGATAATTTGTATTCAGAATCTTGGCGCGGGTCTGTTATTTGAAAAATTGTTTGTCTGGCTTCATTCAGAATGTACGGTAATTCGGTGTAAGTTTCGTAACCAAGTTCAACAATTTTATGGCCAGCCGATATCAAGATTCTGCGAATATGCTTTTCTCGAAGCAATTGCACGTATTGGTCAATATTTACGGCTGATACCGTGCGGTCTACCAATGTGGCTAATTTGTTCTCTCCCCCAACCTTATCGAGCTGGTTGCGATCGTGCAGCCACACGCTTATATTCATCAAGTCAGTGGGTTTATCTTTATTATGAAGGTCAAGTGCTGCTTCATATATGATTTGATGGTTCTTTAGGGAAAAAGCTTCTGTACTCAACTTAGGGATTACTTTTTGGATTGCTTGTAAATCAAGCATTATCCCACCCAAAACCTGTTCTTCTACTTCGATATTTTGAGGTGGCAATCTGTCAGTATTAGTTGCGAAGTTGAATGCTGTTGT
>NZ_JAIQZM010000085.1 GCF_023333595.1 Argonema galeatum A003/A1 | reverse complement strand
GTCCGATCGCCACCATTAGGAGTTGATGGATCGTCTCCATCTCCCAGGTCAAGCTCAAGAAACTCGATCGCTTCCTTACTTTCCTTCCCATCTATCCAAGAAACATCAACCATCCACACCCAAAAAGGATTTTTGGGGCCTCCCCGGCGCTGACACTCCATTCCGATATTGATTCCGCGCCTGGGCATATCAACGCTAGATTTTACTTTGTCTCCCACACGAGCCGGTGAATTGCAGTAGTAGAGTGGCGCTGGGATATGCCGAAGTTCGCGGGCCTGGTAAGAGGGCTCGCGAACTTCTTCCCCATCCGGTTTGACCAAAATAAAAGATGGGCGGACGCTAGACACAACGCCTTGATTCAGGTGATTTTTCGTTCCTGGAACATCAATTATTACGCGATCGCCAATTTTGAAATTATGGCTTGTCTCCTCGATGCGATCGCCATTTTGCTTAGCAGTGAGTGACAGTGACAGTGGAAGTGGTTCAACGCCTTGTATAGTGGGAGTTTCCACCACTGTCAGACTGACAGTGGTTGACAGTGGTGACAGTGAATCGTCAGTAGAAGGTCGATTGCTTTCCAAACCAATATCGACACCAGTATCGACTGGTGAAGAATTTATCACTGTCAACCGCTGTCGGACTGACAGTGGTGGAATCGCTTGCTGTACAGTCGTTTCAGCGTATCCACTGTCACTGTCACTCACTGCTAAGCAAAAACTGCCAAATATCGCCTCAGAATTAACGAGTTCTATCTGTAGGCTCCCTTTTTTTGTCGTTGAAATCCTTATCTTGTCTGGGTTAGCGGCTGCCAGTTCTTGAAAATGGCGAAAATATTGAGCGGCTGGAATCTTTCTAAGGAACTGATTGGTTGACTGCAATTTGCCGACTGTTAGCGTTCCCTCTACCTTGAGCCTTTCAATAATTTTGGTTTTTACTGGATCGATTTCATCTTCTCCGATCGCCTGCCGGACTTTCATCGCCTGTTTCAAGTAAAACTCGGCTAGAGCGATCGCAGAATGAACGCGCTCAACGGGTATTTCTGGAGATGGGCAGCGCTGATCTTCGCAAATCTCCCACAAAATGTGGAGTAGCATAGCAAACTTGGCGCAGTAGCCTTCCAGTTTCCCTATGAATCCCCTAATGGCAGGGGATGGGTGTAATAGCCTCTCCTTTTCCTTGGTGTTATGCCACAGCCGGAAAACCTGTCTGGCTGTGGTCGAAAAGTAGTAGGTCGTCGCAGGGATGCGATCAATTTTTTGATAGATATCTTTTAATAGACCGGACAAGTTCAACTCCGCATCATCTTCGGACATCGGGTATTCTTGAAGGTCAAGGAAGCAAGGTAAGAGTCTTGCGAATTCTCCCCTACTATCGTCTGCGTCGTTTCCCATCAACCCCAACAATTTATTAGGCTGGATGCCTCCAGTCACCGAACACGAGTCCTTGAAGCTAACAATCCGCCCCTTTCTGAGCATCGTACCCCTATCGCCGTTAAAGCCGCTTAGCGATGACTCGGTGTCAGAACCTTTCCCTTTGTTGTATTCACCCCTGGCTGTAACGGTTTGCAGTATTTCATCGGGAGCATGGAGTATGCCCTTGCCAGGTTGATTCTCCATGATTTCCCAGATAGATTCTTTCGTTCCGCCTCGGTAAAGAAAAAGCCGAGGCGGTGGCGGTGCAGAAGGCTCTTCATCTCTGCGAGATTTTTGCTCCCGTGGAGAAAGAGCATCCCAATTTTTCCTCTCCTTCTCGTATGCCGACACATTTTCATCATGCCTAGCAAGGGATTCTACTTGCAAATCATTGAGCGGGGACAGGAAAATTCTTTCAATAGCCGTTTTGCGATTACTTGCCTCTGCAATAAGGGCACTTCTTACAATGGGTGGCTCGTTTCTACCTGTGGCCTTTTGATAAATAATTACTGATTCACTGCTAACCAGACTGGCAGCTACTGGGATCATTTCATGAATTGCTACTTCTTCCGGGAAAGGGAACCAACGACTGAGAAGTTCTAATGGCTTGGCAAGATGTGGATGGAAAACTTGACTAATCTTTAGTGAGGCTTTGGAGGATAATTTGTATTCGGAATTTTGGCGTGGGTCCGTTATTGGAAAAATTACTTCTCTGGCTTCATTCAGAATCTGCGGTAATTCGGTGTGAGATTTGTAACCAAGATCGATAATTTTATGGCCAGCCGATATCAAGATTCTGCGAATATGCTTTTCTCGAAGCAATTGCGCGTATTGGTCAATATTTACGGCTGATACCGTGCGGTCTACCAGTTGGGCTAATTTGTTGTCTCCCCCGACATTATCGAGTTGGTTGCGATCGTGCAGCCACACGCTTATACTCATCAGGTCAGTGGGTCTATTTTTATTATGAAGGTCAAGTGCCGCTTCATATATGGTTTGATGGCTGCTTAGGAAAAAAGCTTTTGTACTCAACTCAGCGGCTACTTCTTTAATTGCTCCTGGATCGAGCATTATCCCGCCCAAAACCTGTTCTTCTACTTCGATATTTTGAGGTGGCAATCTGTCAGTATTAGTTGCGAAGTTGAATGCTGTTGT
>NZ_JAIQZM010000084.1 GCF_023333595.1 Argonema galeatum A003/A1 | reverse complement strand
TGAGGTTTTAGCTGAAGGTGAATTGAATGTAGAGCGAGCAGTGCAAGTTGTCAGAAGTTGACAGATAGTGCGATCGCGCTTTCTTTTGGTGGTGCGTCGCTATCCGTTCAATCATCCCATTGTTATGGTAGAAATGGATAAGATTGTGAGATGATAGAAAGGACTTGAGCTATGAGTATTGTGATCTCCGATGAAATTTTAACTACAACTCGGATGACTGAAGCCGAAATGAGGCAAGAAATTGCTGTGCTGCTCTTTCAGACGGAAAAGCTTACCCTTGCTCAAGCGAGTCGGTTTGCTCTGATGAACCGTATTGCTTTTCAACACCTACTGGCAAGCCGTCAAATCCCGGTGCATTACGGTGTAGAAGATTTTGAACAAGATATTAAGAATTTACGGGAGATGGGTAGGTTGTGATCATTGTCAGCGATACATCACCCATCAATAATCTTGCTGCGATTAAGCAACTCTATTTACTCCAACAACTTTACGAGACAGTTATTATCCCGGAAGCTGTCTATCGAGAGTTAACTGACCCTGATTTCCCAGTTGCAGGCGCGGCTGAAGTGCAAACTTTTGAGTGGATTAAAACTTGTTCGGTTAGCGATCGCACAGTCATTGAAGCACTCAGTAATGAACTTGATATGGGTGAGGCTGAGGCGATCGCTTTGGCACTGGAATTGGAAGCGGATCAAGTTTTGATTGATGAACGTCGGGGTCGTCTGGTGGCTGCTAGATTTAATCTTCGCTACACGGGGATTTTGGGCATTTTGGTTGAGGCAAAGAGTCAAGGTTTGATTACTGTGGTGAAACCTTTGCTAGATGCTTTGATCGACGAAGCTGGGTTTTGGATTGCCGCACCTTTGTACAACAGTGTTCTCCGGCTTGTTGATGAGGATGACTCGCCTTAAAAATACTACCCCATCAAGACCCTGGAGACCGATTTATTGCCGCTACAGCCATTTACTATGGGTTAAAATTAGCTACAGTTGATGCCAACCTTACAGGTAATTCGGCGCTACAAACACTCAGTTAGCCAATATTCTATATTTCTGTAGGCGATCGCTCTTTCTTTTGATGGGCCGATCGCTCTCGGAGTACAAGCATCGCATCGCTTGGGAGCCTGTTGTGAGATGCGATCGCACTTTTAGTGAGGCGATCGCTCGAAGAAGTCCGAGCATAGTCTAACTCCCGATCGCTACACTGATATTGTAGCGCAGACATCGATCGCACTTTATTTTGGTTGTGCGATCACTACCTGTTCTAGCATCACTCGTTGGATCTTAGTGAGCTGCTCAACGGTAATGTTGAGCAGCAGCGACTATCAACACCTTATCAAGGGTTTTCCATTCCTGTGCAGTGTAAGGTCTAGCTTTAACTAATCATCAGATTAGTCTTCATCAGGATCAGATGAGTCTTCTGATTCATCAGATTGCTCCTGATCGCGCTCCCTCACATAGTCGTGTCCAGCGTAAAAGCTCCTTCCAGTAATTCGATCGTGTCCATTTACAAGAAGCGCTACTGCGCGGAACTCTACAACATGAGACATATAAGCAAATAGCCAAGGATTTCGATTGTTCTGAAAGTCGTGTTAGAAATGCAGGTTCACAATTATGGCAACTACTTTCAGAAGAGTTAGGAGAAAAAGTAAGTAAATCAAATATTGGATCAGCAATAGAGAGGGTGCAAACATCTAATGTTTTAAATTTTGCACAGGATGTTGTAGTGAGCGGTGTAGTTAGTGGTAGCTTTAACGTCTGTAGAGAAGCTAAACACCCTCCAGATACCCCCAACTCACACCCACCTAATCAAGAAACAACTAATACAAGACAATCTGAAACTCTACATCACGATTTAAGCGAGATGCCGGAGTTGGGTGCTTTCTACGATCGCACTCCCGAACTCGACACCCTCACCACATCGATTTTACAACAACGCTGTCGCTTAATAGCACTCACGGGTATCAGCGGTATCGGCAAAACAACATTAGCTGTGCAACTCGTACAACAAATTAAAGATGAATTTGAATATGTGATTTGGTGCAATCTAGACGAATCATACACCCTAGACGAATTTCAACATAAACTAATCCAGTTTTTCTCCCAGTCAGAAAAGCCAGATTCGCCTGCAACTAACCAAAAACCATTACCTCTAATTAAATATTTACAAAAATATCGCTGTTTAGTCGTATTAGATGACGTTCACAACCTTTTCAGTAGCGGCGAATTCGCAGGAAAGTATAAACCTGGATACGAAGAATATCGCTCTTTGTTCAAACAGATAAAAACATTATCCCATCAAAGCTGCTTTCTGTTAATCGGATGGGAACAACCGAGAGAAGTTCCTCAGATTGAAAGCCAAAATACGAATATTCGTACTTTACAACTCACTGGTTTAGACACCGCTGCCGCACGGGAAATACTGAGAGATTATGGATTAGCAGAAATCGACAACTACTCAGCACTAATTCACCGCTACCAAGGCAACCCTTTATGGTTAAAAAGCGTGGCGACTCTGATTCAAGAATTGGGAGAATGCGTGACTGAGCTATTACCAGATGATACCATATTGTTGCCAGAAGATTTGAAAGATGTTTTAGAGGAGCAGTGCGATCGCATATCCGAACTCGAAAAA
>NZ_JAIQZM010000083.1 GCF_023333595.1 Argonema galeatum A003/A1 | reverse complement strand
GTATTGAGGCTTATTGGTCGGAAGGTCGTGAGCCTTGCAATACCGTTTAAAGGTGCTGAGGCTAATTTCTAGCGCTGCCATAATTTCGTCTCTGTTCATGGCCGTTCATGGTTGGTTGTGAACATTGGTGGTTGGGCGCGATCGCTCAGGGATACTGAAATTTGGATTTTTCCAAACAGGTAAACCGCAAGAGCAACCCAGATTGCTATCAGCAGAAGCTTCAGCGGATGCGGAAATCTAAAGCGTTTACGCCTGCTCATGGTCGGTCACGGTCGTTTTTGACCAATCGATATTAGTGGTTATGGTTTTATGGACTAACCAATCAACCGCTGCGAACGCATCCTCTAACGTCATTTCGCGGTCGTCCGTTGCCATCTTGTAAGCCTTTTTCCATTCGGGCGATTCCGAAAGTCTCGCCAGGATTTCAAGCACTGTTTGCAATTCTTGAAGGAATGTTGGATGTGTCACAATCGTTATATCTCTCTTTAGGGATAGGCCAGGGGTAGAGATTTGAATTCGTACCCCTGGTTTTTCAATGGATAGCTTTGGTAAAGACGTACTGTGTTGTGGGTATTTGTTGAATGCCGCTAACCAACTGTTCGATGGTTATTGGCTTTAGTTGACGGCGGCGACGCCGGTTGTTTTTCTGAATGGAAGACTTCCTTTTAGACATGGTTACTCCTGATGAACACGGGGATTCTATTAGCAGAATCCCCTTTCAGTAAGCCAGGAATTAGACGATCGCAGCACTTGAGAAGACGATTAAGACGACGGGTTCAGCCTCGTCTTCATCCTCGTCTTCATCCTCGTCTTCAGCCTCGTCTTTACTAAGCTCTGGAAAGGGTGTTTCTAGCAAGGTATCTTCGTTCATGGTTTTGAGATTTAGGATTTAGGATTTTGAGTTTTCCCATTCACTCCGAGAGCCACGCGACGCGACGACTTACAGGCTCGATCGAATGTGTGACGGGAATGGAACAGCCAGGACTCGAACCTGGAAACTACACCTGTTAGAGGCAGGGACGGATTTAATCATCTTTATGTAGCAGCCAGGTTCGGCAATGTAAGTTTAACCTTACACCGTCTATAGTGCAAGGTTAAACTTACATTGTCAAGGGGTATCTGCAAGCTTTTTAATCTCTGCCTCGCGAGGAAAAGCCATAGCAAACTCGGTCAATGTACACCCCAGAATTTCAATAATCACCAGAGTTTCCGCAGGCGAGAGCTTAGGAATGGCTCTTCCATTAATCCAAGCCGATACAGCCTGTCGAGACAAAGGGCGACCTGATATGTTGTTCCAAGCTAATTCAACCAATTCTGCAAATCGCTCCTGAGTAAGCCCTTTACGTTCCAAAA
This sequence comes from Argonema galeatum A003/A1, assembly GCF_023333595.1. Classification (GTDB taxonomy): domain Bacteria; phylum Cyanobacteriota; class Cyanobacteriia; order Cyanobacteriales; family Aerosakkonemataceae; genus Argonema; species Argonema galeatum. The sequence continues at coordinate 1,711 of NZ_JAIQZM010000083.1, read as the reverse complement.
GAGTCATAAAAATTTCATTCTTCATGCTTACGCCTTGACAGTGTAAGGTTGACCTGTCACCATTATAGGTAAGGTTCGCCTTACGTGCAAGTCCTCCGACGTGGTAGACGACGCAAAGGGCAGTCCCGCACCTGCTAAGCCGCTGAACTGCCTTTTAAGTAAGTGTCGCACCATCTCAGCGATCGCCATACCAGCACTCAGCCGCATTCTCGGCCCTGGAGTGCCGTCCTTTACACAGGAGGTGTCCATGATCGACTAACCGAGTTTGGATTGAGGGACAAACAGGGCGTCCGTGTGAGGGACGCCCTGTCTAACCAAACAGTTTGTTGCTGCAACTGTATTTACCCAAACCCAAACAAAAAGTGCGCTTGATTATTGTCGAGCAATCTATCCGAGAGATCACGATCGATGAACCATCCATACACGGACTTCGCCCTCTACCTGGAAGAGGAATACGGCAAGGAAGTAGGCGATCGCTACCGAGAATTGTTGCGTAGCCCAACATACAAATCAGCCAAAGTTCGGCACAAGAACTACAACAAACCCAAAAAAGGCACACCCCGGAAAAGGAGATTCGCATGACGCACTGCAAATCCTGCAAAGTCGAAATCACTTGGATGAGAACCTTGAGCGGCAAACTAACCCCCGTAAACCAGGACGGCACTAGCCACTGGGCAACCTGCCCAGACGCGAAGAAGTTTAAAACCCCAAATAGGACAGGACAACCAAAGATGACGCTCGAAATTCATCACTTGGAGGGAAAACAACTTGTCTGGTCAGAAGACGAAGCCTCATTATGCTGCTCTTGGAATTCAAACGAAGGCGATTGTGACGATCCAGCTTTGCCAGGTAAACAATACTGCTCGTATCACCTGGGAATAGTTGAATTCATGCAGGACAACGAATGACTCAAACAGAAGGAACCTTCAAAGGACAACCAAAAATGACACTTGAAAGTTATTTGAAAACTGGAAAAAGCATAGGCATCACCCGGTTCTATGTCGAAGAAATTCAGATAGAAGACGGCGAAACCAGTTTCTATATTCACCCTGTCGATGACATGGTTCGTGTTGGTGGAGAACCCATGCACTATGTTGTGACAGGCGATTTATTAGAACGAGTTGAACGCGACACCATCATACAAGGGCAAGAACAAATAGACTCCTTGCGTTCCGAACTAAGTGGATATTCCTCATCTCTTGGCCTTGACTTCAATTCAGCCATAGACGATATTCCAACGCTAATCCTGGAAACGCGGAAAGTGCTTGCCGCCCTCAACTCAAGCGCGGCTGCCCACAGAAGCATCCAAAAGCTCAAAACCGAATTACTGAGGCACGAAGCAATAATAGGAATTCAAAGAGAAGACGATGGTGATTTCAACGCTTTTGCCAACCGCATAGAGTATGTATTTTCCACTTACCGAAAAGACATACGTTCGCTGGAGAAAGTGATGAACGATACTATCGAGGATTTAGCTCTTATCGCTCAATGCAAGGAAACGCTTACGAGGAATAATTGGTCATCTTCTGTTTACGGTTGCATCCAAATTATCATCCTTAAAATCTGTGGTTTAGCCGCAGAACGTCTTCAGCGTAGCCTCAAGGATCCCATCCCTGAATCATACGACAGGAGTGATTTCTGATGTCGATGAAATCCCCTTTTAAAACCAGATTAGGTAACTCATACGCTCATCATAATCCTGAGATATGGG
>NZ_JAIQZM010000082.1 GCF_023333595.1 Argonema galeatum A003/A1 | reverse complement strand
TCATCTTTCTTCCCCCGTGGAGACCCCCGCTATAATCAGCGCGGACACATCGAGCCGTAGGTGAGTACCGCGCATTGATTTAGCGGCGGGAGGAAACGGGGGATATTTTATGGGGGTCAATCCCCCTAAAATATCCAAATCACTGTCCATAGGAATAACCATCCTTCTTAAGAATGTGTTTGCAGTACTTATGGCTGATTCCTTGAACCAGTCCATCTTTTGTGGATATATTGAAACTTCCAGTAGCGCGAGTTGCTACTCGTCCAACATAAGTCCCAATCTTTTTGCCGGAAGTGACAGTCGCTTTAACGATGTCACCAGTCTGAAAACCTTTGTGAAATTTGGTTCTAGAGCAATAACGAACCGGAAACCCCCATTTATCAGTACGGCATTGTTGACGAGTTCCATGTCCTTTTGCGGCAATTAGTAGAGGTTTGACACCTGTCGTGATTAACTGTTCTGGCGTTGACGCTCCAACGCAAGCCGCATCCCAGTAATGAGTCTTGTCTAAGCCTCGAATGGTGCGGTTGTACTTGGTACGTCCTCCTGTGCCAACCTCTACGGGTAAACCTGTTTGTTTTAGGTTTTCGTAGAGATTCCATCGGGTTGCATTGACGGCTGCGGTATCTGCCAAAGGTTTTTTAGCTTGCCCCAGAATTCGTTTGAGCAAATCAGGCTTACCTTTAAGGAAGTCTTTGATATCTTGGCTACCTTTTTTCTGATTGCAAGGCACACAAGCTAGGCATAGGTTACTGACACGGTTAGAGCCACCTTTTGAGCGAGGATTGATATGCTCAATCTCAAGCTTGGTATCCTTTGCGCCGCAGTAAGCACAAGTTCTGTCCCACAACTCATGCAAAAACTCACGAATCTCGTAGCCAGCTAACGTCCCTTGTTGATAACCCACCCCGCTAATCTCTGCATCCTGCATCTGTTGCGTGTCAAATCTAACCAACTCTTGAGAGATAGCTGTAATTTGACACAGTGACGATAGACGCTTAACCCAAGTCAAGATGTTAGCTACTCGACTGTTTAAAGACGGTGGCAACCATCCTTTTGAACGGGTGCGGTTAAGAAAACGAGGCTGCCGATAACGAGTTTTACGGTGGCGGCGTGAACGTCTTAACTGGCGACGTGAAGTTAAAGTATCGCGAATCTGAAAACCACGATGCTGAAGTTCAGCAACCCAAACAACCTCGCCAGTGTTGTCGTTGACTAATGCTAATCCACTGGTTTTTGCTCCTGGGTCAATCTTGACTCGAAGTGGTCTTATTTCAGGATTTAACACCTCTTCTTTCAGTATTAGCGTAAAAGGATAGCGGCGAAATACGGCGGCTTTCCCTTGGGATAACAGCATTCTCGCCCTACCTGGATGGATGGGATTAAGAGGCTGCTTGTTGGTGTCTAGAACGAAAACTTTACTCACGAATGAGTCTCCTTACGGGTAATGTTAGCCTTGACAATGTTTTAGAAGTTTGTCACGTTAACGACACTGGCTTCGACCCAATATGCCTGTTTAATCGTTAACCACAGAGCTACAGACTGGCTTCGTATCCGTAGGTGTGATGGCTTCTAAAACGTAGTACACAAGGTACTTAGTCGGGTAAACTCTGGGCTTCTCTTGGTTGAGTCGAGGGAGGCTATTATGCCTCGCCCCTCTCAGTTAGATCTGGACGTGCGATTTTCACCGCATCCAGCTCCCGATGTTCTTGGCTTTCGCTTTTGCTCATGTGGGTGTAATCGTGGCAGGATTCGTGTATGGCTAGAAGGTTATTTTTATTCCAGTTATTATGGTTGCCATCGACATGATGGAGATGTACCTTCTCATCACTAAGCATCTTTAAGCCACAATGACCACATGAATGGTTTTGCTTTTTGAGAGCTTTAGAGGTTTCACCGTCATAGAGCTTGCTGTTACGCTCACTCCAATAGGTAATGTCTCCGTCATAGGGTGACTTTTCCCCTTTAACGTTGACGTGCTTGTTTTCGGAGTAAGGAACCGAGGGGAATGCTTTATCAAGCAGTTTCTTGCTGGTGTAGCGAGATTGTTTTGATTCCTTGTTGAATACCTTGAAAGCTCTTGTTTCGATGTGGTATAGCGAGTTGCGCGACCCATCCATCTTGCAGAAGCGGTGGTAATTCCTCCATCCTCTAACTACAGGGGCTAATTTCTCAGCCTTTGTGGTAGCACCATAATTCGAGTTGTTGACGATGTGTTTTACTTTCTGACGGAATGCTTTGTAATTGTCCTCTGAAGGGACGCATCTAAACCTTCCGTTACTTTGCACTTTAAAGTGCCAGCCGAGGAAATCAAACCCATCTGTCGTAGCGGTTAGCTTGGTTTTCTTTTCACTGACTTTCATCCCCCTTTCTGCAAGAAACTGGCTGATTCGCTCAAGTATTGCCACTGCATCGTCTTTGGGCTTTAGAATTATTACCATGTCATCCGCATAACGCACGGATTGGTGGATGTCCTCTATACCATTGAGCGCAATGTTTGCTAGTAGGGGACTCACCACACCCCCTTGCGGGGTTCCTTGTTCTGGGAATTCTGGGTTGACTCCTGATTTTAAGCATCGGAAGATTCCGAGCTTGATGCCCGAAGGGGCTATGAGTCGTTCCATTATTGATGAGTGGCTTATCCTGTCGAAGCATTTTTCGATATCGAGTTCGATAACCCGTTTTTCTATTCCGTTTGCCCAGGAGTTTAGATTCTGAAACACTTGCTTTTGTGCATTGTGCGCTGAGCGTCCTGTTCTGAAACCGTAGCTCCTAGCGTGGAACGTTGCCTCGTGCGCTGGTTCTAGGGCAAGCTTAACGAGACATTGCCAAGCTCTATCCCCAATCGTAGGCACTTTTAAGAGTCGGGTTGTCCCGTCTTTCTTAGGTATGGGTATTTCCCGTAGTTTCTGGTGTTGCCAGTTGCTACTTTTGGTTCTAAGGGTTTCACTTAGCTCCAGCCTCTCCTGATGGTTAAGTGAGGCTTTACCATCTATACCTGCCGTTTTTTTCCCAGCGTTTAGCTGCGTTACTTGACGTATTGCCAGCATCCTGGCTGCGGTTGACTTGAGTATCAACCTCTGGAGGGACATAGCTTTTCGCTTGTCTCCAGCCCGAATCGCTTTGAACACTCTTCTTTGAAGGCGGAATAAGTCCTTCTGGAATCGTTTCCAGGGGAGATTTTTCCAAGTTTCGCTAGCATTGCTACTGCGTCTAAACATACTCTTCTCTAGTTCGTGTTTTCTGAACACCTTGCAGCAATTACGCTGCATCCTACCCGAACTGAGGGGATTAATCCGCTCGTCTGGTCTACATGGGGTTCGACTGCCCCTAGACCCTCAGTTCGTTTTTCTTCGTTCCCCCAGTCAGATTGTTAGTTCTGTTAGGTGGAGCCAATTCAACCACTGGATTCCCTGGACTCTTACCGCTATGGCTTTTAGATGCGGCGGGTGTCATCTCCAGTGAAGTCGGGGTTTTATGTTGTGCCCCGCTTGCGGGTAGGTCGCTTTTCTAGGCTCTGGTTTCACCGTAAGAACACCCCGTTAGCGCCAGTGTCATCTCACAACAGATGTCTGATTGCGCCCTGTTCCCAGCTTCACCCTCCAGAAACCGAGTCTGGTCAGTGTGGGCAGGTAGGGAGTCATCTATGAGTCTTAGAGGAGGGGCTTACACCCTCATCCAGATTGGGAGTTCAACCTTCTCTTTCTAGAGTTAGTTGGCGACGTTATGTACGGACTGTTTACCGTGATTCACATCGCAACGAATCGCACAAAAGCCCCCGCTAGAGTCGGTACTCCGACGATTCGGTGGGTAGTTTAC
>NZ_JAIQZM010000081.1 GCF_023333595.1 Argonema galeatum A003/A1 | reverse complement strand
GTCATTAGTCATTAGTCATTAGTCATTAGTCATTAGTCATTAGTCATTAGTCATTAGTCATTAGTCATTAGTCATTGTCAAATTTATTTTGGATTGACAATTTGAAATCTGCAATCTGCAATCTTAAATTATCCATTGCCATGAGCAATTAAACTCAAAATCTTGTCGTACTCAAAATTGTCAATACAACTATTAATGGCATTGGCAAGTGGGGCATTTTTGGTACGGATTTGTTCTGTTATTGTGGCAATTAAATCTAAATCGCCTTGAGGAATCGCCTCTTGCAGGTTAGCCACCCATTCGACTGGTAACGCTGCTATAGCCGCAGCCGTGAGTACATTCTGCTGTGCCTCCTTTGCGATCGATGAATCGTGAGTTGAGTCTTCATAGACATAACGCACGCCGATATGTTTGTGCATGGCATGAAATATTTCTGCCTCGCGAAATGGCTTACGCATAAAGTCATCGCAACCAGTTGATAGCACAACGGCGCGTTCCTCTTCCAAAACGCTAGCAGTTAAAGCAATGACAGCAGTGGCTTGACCTTTGGTGCTTGCTTTGATATGTTTTGTTGCTTCATAGCCATCCATTACTGGCATTCGCATATCCATCCAGATTAAGTGTGGTTCCCAAGATTCCCATATTTCAATTGCTTCTTTCCCGTTGCTGGCTTCCTTGAGTTCAAAACCGAGGGGGTTGAGCAGTTTAATTAAAAGTAGACGATTGCTTGATTTGTCATCAACAATTAAAATCCTATAGCGGGGTTGGTTGGGTTCGAGGGCTATCACTCTGCGCGTCGTTTGTTTGCTTTCTATTTCGCTTTGATCGACAAGGTTGACATTAATATCAAATTTTAAAATAGTGCCGTAACCAACCTGGGAACTGACGGTCATTTCACCACCCATCAGTTGTACGAATTTGCGACTGATTGGCAATCCCAAACCTGTTCCTTCTTGTGCTTCTTTGCCTGTTTTGCTTTGCACGAAAGCTTCAAAAATGCTATTTATTTCGTCCGCTGCAATACCTGCACCTGTATCTTGTACTTCAAATACTAGGGACTGAAAATACTCTTTTTCTTCAGTTTTGACTTTTGACTTTTTACTTTCAACTCTTAAAGATACGCCTCCCTCTTGCGTAAATTTGAGAGCGTTATTGATCAGGTTAATCAATACTTGGCGCAATTTTACTTCATCGGCTCGCACGTATTGAGGGACATCGGGGCTGCGATCGAAAAGCAACTGCAAATGCTTTTCGTCAGCCTTCAGTTGGAACATATCTTCCAAGTCATCTAACATTCGATAGAGGTCGAAGTTTTTTTTGTTTATCGTGGTGTTACCTGCTTCAATTTTGGATAAATCTAGGACGTTATTGATCAGGGTAAGGAGGTGTTCGCCGCTGCGGTTAATAATGCCGACATTTTCTATCTGTTCCGGGGGTAATTTTTGAGAGCGAGTCATCAGTTGGGAAAAACCGAGAATGGCGTTGAGTGGCGATCGCAATTCGTGGCTCATGTTGGCGAGAAAGATACTTTTCGCTTGGTTTGCTACTTCGGCTTTGTCTTTGGCTACGGCTAATTCTGCGGTGCGTTCTGTGACTTTTCTCTCTAGTTCTTCATGGCTTTTAATGAGGGCTTGCTCTGCCAGTTTGCGTTCTAGTTCTGCCGCTGCGCGTGCTGCAAAAATCTTCAATACCGAGCGGGCACGTTCTTCTTGAAGTAAGGGTTTATCGTCGAGAATACAGATATGACCGATGATGTAACCTGAGTTACTCAATAGGGGTAAGCCTAGATAACTTTCGGCTTGCAAACCCACTAAATCTAGGTCTAGGGGAAAAAGTTGCTGGATGTGAGTAGGAAAGCAACCGATTCCTTCATTGACAACTCGCTCGCAGGGAGTGTTAGCTAAGTTATAGCTATAATCTTCAATAAATTTATCTCCAGCCCAGAATCCCAAGGCGTTAAGTCGTCTGCCTTGTTCGTCTTCTAGGAGTTCTGTTACCATTGCATGGCGGATGTTCAAGGCAAATGCTAAATATTGAACAAAGAGAGGGAAAAAGTCTACGGCACCGTTAACGGAAGCAGTACCTTTTACAAGGGCTTTGATGATGTCTTCAAGTTGTTTTTTGTCGCTAATGTCTTCAACAACGACTTGGAAGATAGGTTGATTGTCGGATGATTTTTGCAGCTTTGAAATCGTGAGATTTACCCAAATCAGATAACCTTCTTGATGAAGGAAGCGTTTTTGGATCGCATAGTTCGGAATTTCACCAGTTAGGAGTTTTTGCATCAATTCGCCTCCTCTGTCAAGATCCTCCGGTGCAGTAATCTCTTGGAGCGATCGGGCCAGCAGTTCCTCACGGGTATAGCCGATCATCTCGGCCAGTTTTTGGTTAACCTGTAGCCATTTGCCGTCAATGTTTAAATAGGCAAGTCCAACAGCAGTCTGCTCGAAGATTGTAGTCAACAGTTGTTCGCTTTCTCTGGCAGTTGCCCCTAAAATCTCGAAGTTACTCATAAATTTATTTATGGTTTCCTGTGATTCATTGTTCAATAGCTATTCTGATGCACCTGATGGATCTGGAGTCTTGTTACCAATACTGTTTTCAGGAAGTGTTTCCACTATATTAGACTAAGGAGCGAGTCCTAGAACACCGATTCAGTATTCGCGATAGGCGATGAGAAACCGGGTTTATTAGCACAGTTCGCCTTTATCCGCACCCACTTTTAGGAATGTCTTTTAACTTAGAAATTCTGATTGTTCTCTCACTGATTATCCTCAACGCCCTGTTTGTGATGTCAGAGCTGGCCATCCTCTCCGCCAAGAAGGTGCGCCTGCAACAAATGGCCGAGCAGGGGGATACCAAGGCACGCATTGCTTTGGCACTGGCAAATCACCCAAATCAGTTCTTGTCCAGCGTTCAGGTAGGCATGACACTTCTGGCCATCTTGTCGGGTGCCTTCGGCGAATCGGTGATATCTAAGAGAGTTGCGCCTATTGTGGGTCTGATTCCCTGGATAGCACCATATAGAGAAGCGATCGCATCAACAATCGCGATTTTGATCGTCACCTATCTGACGCTGATTATTGGCGAACTGGTGCCCAAGCGGCTGGCCCTCAACAACCCAGAACCGATCGCAGCTGCCGTCGCCATCCCGATGCGGACTTTGGCTAAAATTACCTCTCCCATCGTTTATCTTTTGGCCGCTTCTACAGATATGGTAGTGCGGCTCTTGGGCGTCAGACCGTCCGGTGAGCCACTGGTCACAGAAAGAGACATCACAATTTTGATCGCGCAAGGCACCGAGGCGGGAACGTTTGAGGAAGCCGAACAAGACATGGTGGAGAGGGTGTTTCGCTTAGGCGATCGGCCCGTCAGCGCCTTAATGACCCCACGACCCGATATTGTCTGGCTCGACCTTGACGACTCCCTTGACGCGAATCGGCAAAAAATGATCGATAGCGGCCATTCTCGCCTCTTAGTCTGCCAAGAACAGCTGGATAACGTCTTGGGCGTAGTGCAAGTTACCGACTTATTATCCCGTTCTCTGCTAGGTCAGCCAATTGACTTAACCGCAACTTTGCGACGGCCTTTATTTGTGCCAGAAAGCACGCGGGGATTAAAAGTATTAGAGATGTTCAAACAATCCGGCACCCACATTGTACTGGTGGTGGATGAATATGGCGTCATTCAAGGATTAGTCACACTCAACGACATTTTAGTCGAAATCGTCGGCGATATACCCTCTATGTATCAGCAGGACGAACCGCAAGCCGTGCAACGCGAAGATGGTTCCTGGTTATTGGATGGAATGTTGCCCGTAGAAGATTTGTTTGAACTTTTTGGTATAAAAGAATTGCCAGAAGATCGGAGAGGCAACTATCACACAATGGGCGGTTTTGTGATTACCCATCTCGGTCGTATCCCCATTGCTGCCGACAAATTTGAATGGAAAGGCTACCGTTTTGAAGTGATGGATATGGATGGCAACCGCGTCGATAAAGTTTTGGTGATGCCGATGCCTACAGCGTCGTCAAATAATTCGACCGATTCTGCGTGAACTAACGCTCTTGACCTGACAGTTCAAGAGCGGCTTCCAGCTTGATTGGGAGCCGCAAATATTATGAGTGCCAAGTACGACAGCAACCCCAACACACCTACAGATAAAGTTGTATCCAATATCAAATTGTGAGCTTTAGCTGTGGGTAGCGATATCGTGCGTAGTTTTCCTTTCTCGTTAATGTAGTCGAGACTGAAGTCACCTAAGCGTACTACTTTTAACGTTTTCTCCGGGCTTAAAACATACGGGTAAGCAGTGCCGAATCCATCAAAACCCCATCCGAGTAAGGGACGCTGACTTATTCCACGCTTCGATAGCTGCCACAGATAAATCCGGTCTGAAGTGATTTGTTTAATTAAAGGTAAATTATTTATCTGCCGGGTGGTTGTGGCGATGCCAATTATGAGCAAACACACTAAGGTGGCAGGGATTAACAGTTTGTAGTATTTCCTCCCTAATAAATAAAAAGTTGCTATCAGCAAAGCCAACACTGCCTGCCTGGTCTGAGTTAGTAGCAGTGCTGATATAATCAATACTCCTACCCTTTTCACTGTGCGGCTGCTTATCCACTGTCGCTGCCAACTGACAAGCAGAAGAACTACTATTGCTGCTAGAACAAATGAGGCATGACCGCGATGGGAATAGAAGCCAATGGGTTGCTGACCGGAGAAAATGGTACTGGCCAAGACATTTTTCTGGATGAGTTGACCGGCTCTTCCGTACTTAGTGTGCTAAAATGTTATAATAGCGCCGAACAATAGGACATTCGGAATTAATTATGAAAAGAATAATGACCAAACTACTAAATTTATCTGGTGTCATAGTAGAAGATAGCAAGGAAACAGAAGAAACATTAATATTATCGGTAAGAGTCGAGAAAAAAACAGCAGATTGCCCCCGGTGTGGTAAGGTAAGTCATCGGCTTCATCAAAATAAAAGTCATTTGGTAAGAGATTTACCAATGGGAAATAGAGAAGTAATTCTCAAAG
>NZ_JAIQZM010000080.1:2500-5237 GCF_023333595.1 Argonema galeatum A003/A1 | reverse complement strand
AGGGAGGCTTCCCGCTTAGATGCTTTCAGCGGTTATCCCGTCCATACATAGCTACCCTGCTGCACTCCTGGCGGAATGACAGGTACACCAGAGGTATGTTCAACCCGGTCCTCTCGTACTAGGGTCAACTCCTCTCAATTATCGACGCCCACGGCAGATAGGGACCAAACTGTCTCGCGACGTTCTGAACCCAGCTCACGTACCACTTTAATTGGCGAACAGCCAAACCCTTGGGACCTGCTCCAGCCCCAGGATGTGATGAGCCGACATCGAGGTGCCAAACGATTCCGTCGATATGAGCTCTTGGGAATCATCAGCCTGTTATCCCCGGCGTACCTTTTATCCGTTGAGCGATGGCCCTTCCACGAGGGACCACCGGATCACTATGACCGACTTTCGTCTCTGCTCGACTCGTCAGTCTCGCAGTCAGGCGAGCTTATGCCATTGCACTCTAACAGACGGTTTCCAACCGTCCTGAGCTCACCATCGCGCGCCTCCGTTACTCTTTAGGAGGCGACCGCCCCAGTCAAACTACCCGCCACAGAGGGTCCCTGCACCGGATAACGGTGCGAGGTTAGACATCAGAAAACAACAGGGTGGTATTTCACCTATGGCTCCACGACAGCTGGCGCCGTCGCTTCAAAGCCTCCCACCTATGCTACACAGTTCTTTCCTAATGCCACTCTGAAGCTGCAGTAAAGGTGCACGGGGTCTTTCCGTCTAACCGCGGGTACTCCGCATCTTCACGGAGAATTCAATTTCGCTGAGCATGTACTGGAGACAGTGGGGAAGTCGTTACGCCATTCGTGCAGGTCGGAACTTACCCGACAAGGAATTTCGCTACCTTAGGACCGTTATAGTTACGGCCGCCGTTTACTGGGGCTTCAATTCAGAGCTTGCACTCCTCCTCTTAACCTTCCAGCACCGGGCAGGCGTCAGGCCCTATACGTCGTCTTGAAGCCGACTTAGCAGAGCCCTGTGTTTTTGCTAAACAGTCGCTACCCCCTGGCTTGTGCCCCCTACACACGGTTGCCCGCATGTAGGGCCTCCTTCTCCCGAAGTTACGGAGGTAATTTGCCGAGTTCCTTCAGTACACTTCTCTCAAGCGCCTTGGTATACTCTACCATCCCACCTGTGTCGGTTTAGGGTACGGTCTATACGGAGGGGCTATTTCCTGGGACAACTTCGAAGCCAGACCAATCCAATAAGGCCTGACAACTTACGCCATCCGTCACACACCTCCAGGCCCACGAATATTAACGTGGTTCCCATCGACTACCCCCTTCGGGCTCGTCTTAGGGGCCGGCTTACCCTGCTCAGATTAGCTTTAAGCAGGAACCCTTGGGATTTCGGCGAGAGGGCATCTCACCCTCTTTATCGCTACTCATGTCAGCATTCGCACTTCCGATACCTCCACGGTCGGTTACCCTCCCGCTTCATCGGCCTACGGAACGCTCCGCTACCGCTTGGATCAAAAGATCCAAACCCTAAGCTTCGGTACGTATCTTGAGCCCCGTTACATTTTCGCCGCAGGATCTCTTATTTAGACCAGTGAGCTGTTACGCTTTCTTTAAAGGATGGCTGCTTCTAAGCCAACCTCCTGGTTGTTTTGGAAATCCCACATGCTTTCCCACTTAGATACGATTTGGGGACCTTAGCTGTAGGTTAGGGCTGTTTCCCTTTTGACGACGGACCTTAGCACCCGCCGTCTGTCTGCCGGACTAACTCTGTGGTATTCGGAGTTTGGTTAGGTTTGGTAGATCTCGCGACCCCCTAGCCCATCCAGTGCTCTACCCCCACAGGTAAACATCCGACGCACTACCTAAATAGTTTTCGCGGAGAACCAGCTATTTCCCGGCTTGATTGGCCTTTCACCCCTAAACACAACTCATCCGACAATTTTTCAACATTGAACGGTTCGGCCCTCCAGTGCGTGTTACCGCACCTTCAGCCTGGTCATGCCTAGATCGCCGGGTTTCGGGTCTAATCCATCAAACTCAGTCGCCCTATTCAGACTCGCTTTCGCTGCGCCTACACCTAACGGCTTAAGCTTGCTTGATAGATTAAGTCACTGACCCATTATACAAGAGGTACGCTGTCAGGCCTCAAGGACCCTCCAACTGATTGTAAGCATTCGGTTTCAGGTACTGTTTCACTCCCCTCATCGGGGTGCTTTTCACCTTTCCCTCACGGTACTTGTTCGCTATCGGTCATGTACGAGTATTTAGGCTTGGAGGGTGGTCCCCCCATGTTCAGACAGGATTTCACGTGTCCCGCCCTACTCGAGTCCTGATGTTTCATTTTCGCATACGGGGCTGTCACCCGCTATGGCCAAACTTTCCAGAATGTTCTGCTAATTAAACACCAGGCACTGGCCTGGTCCGCGTTCGCTCGCCACTACTAACGGAATCTCGGTTGATGTCTTTTCCTCCGGGTACTGAGATGTTTCAGTTCTCCGGGTTCGCTTCACGAAACCTATGTATTCAGTCTCGCAATACCTTTGCCCAATTACCCAGCCCGTGATTGCTCACGGGCGAGATAATCGGGATAGGTGGGTTTCCCCATTCGGAAATCGCGGGATCAAAGCTTGCTCACAGCTCCCCCACGCTTATCGCAGCGTGCCACGTCCTTCATCGCCTGTACATGCCAAGGCATCCACCAAATGCTCTTACCTCACGCTTGAGAGTCCACACCACCAATGACAACATTGGTCGATCGCTCGAGACACGGTCTTGTA
>NZ_JAIQZM010000079.1 GCF_023333595.1 Argonema galeatum A003/A1 | reverse complement strand
GTAGAGACGTTTCATGAAACGTCTCTACAATGTTTAGGCCAAAAATTCTCATGGGGTAACAAACCCGGATTTGGTATGAATCGGTGTTCTAGTGTTCAAGTTGTAGGTTGGGCTCGTGCGAAGCGAAACCCAACGTATTTGTTGGCTTTCGTGCCTCAACCCAACCTACAAAGCTGACAACTGACAACTGACAACTGACCACTTACCCTAGCCCCTAGCTATATCTGCTACCCAACATAAATTCTCCTACGGATGATTCAGCATAGTAATCGCATCCCGTCGCCGCTGCAAACAAACTAGAATTGCCTCCTCCCACTGCACAAGGCGCAAGATTCATCGCCGTTGCCACCAAATACATTGTTTGATATAAAACGCCAACGTGCTTTAATGTTAAGGCATAAGCCATTGACTCGTAATTCCAACTAACTCTGGGCAAGCGAGAAGCAAGGATAATTAAGATTTGCGGATTGCAGGGAGGATTTGTTGCTAGTTCGGCACTTTTTAAGAGCGCTTTTACATAAGTGGTTCGTTCGGAAATCCTACAAAGTTGATGGTCTAGCGGGCAATAATGGTAAATACCATCGGGAATATTTTCGCAGCTATTTATAATAATATAAAGTTCGATTTCGTAGCAAGCTCCTCCATTTGGGTAAGGTCGATTGCTGCATTCTTTTTGGTCTTTTGGAAAGATCGATCGAACTCTGGCGGTACGATACAGAAATTCGCCTAGTTGTTTATCTGTAATTGGTTCGTTCCCCTGCACTCTGATCGATTTTCTCTCTTCCAGAATGCGAGTAAAAGGATAATCTTCTTCTTTAAGTTTTTCTATGTCTGGTTTGTATAGTTCAATAATATCATTAGATACTTTGGGTTTGACTACTGGTAGCGGCTTGATTTCGTTCACAAAACGAAATGATTTGCCGACGGGATTGTTGTGTCTTCCGCCTCTACTTCTGGAATGAAACAGTAAATCGTGAAATTCCCATTGAGTAAGGGTATCGTTTTCCTTTTCGACAACTTTTCCGTCTTCTTCTACTTCCGAAAGCATTGCAGCACTGTTGAGGAGGCTAAAAAACATCACTGCTGTTTCTAGGGATATACCGGGGATAAGATTGCTCAGTTCGCTTGCTGTTTGCGGTTTGGTAATACAAGTTGCGATCGCACCAGAGCGCCAATCGGCTAAAATGATTTGAGCCCCAGATAAGGGAGATTCCAGCACCATCCCGTCTTTACCTTGGTGGCAATAGGCAAACCTGGACAAAACATATTTTTTGTCCGGTTTTGCCTCAAAAAATTGCAGCTTCTCAAACTTTGAGACGGGAACCAAAGTTGCTAGGGGCAACCCATCCGCACAAACAGTATGACAGATAATGCCCAGATTGATAAATTGTTCGATATAATAATATAACTTAGGCAGTGAGGAGAAGCCGTCAGCTTGTAGCAGCTGTTGGCTGAGATATTCTTCAGTACCGCCATCAGCAGCAAGAGTCTTAATAGCTGCCAGCAATCCCGGAGACATTTGCTTGAGATTGAAGCTTCCTTCTGGCGATTTTAGCACCAAATTATCGCTTGATTCTTCACTCAGAGAAACATTTTTTGTAAAAGCAAGTATGAATGGTTGTGACATTTTGTTACTCTACTTTAAAAACAATATTGTTTAGAAGAAAATCGGAAACGGGTTGAGTTGATTCTCTCGCAACGACTCTGGCAACAAACCCAATTTAACGGGTACATCATAAAGCCTTCCCGGTGCAAGTCTTTTCCAAAAGTGTCGCATTCCGGGGACGATAACCTTAGCTACATTCAGTTCGATATCGGGA
Organism: Argonema galeatum A003/A1; assembly: GCF_023333595.1. Taxonomy (GTDB): domain Bacteria; phylum Cyanobacteriota; class Cyanobacteriia; order Cyanobacteriales; family Aerosakkonemataceae; genus Argonema; species Argonema galeatum. Next base: position 4,663 of record NZ_JAIQZM010000079.1, on the reverse strand, counting down.
CGAGTTTGATCTAAAACCAGCACTTCCATGCCTTGCTTTTCGGCTATTTTTACGCAAGTCATCACATCTTCCCGCAAATCGTCGCTTGCTTGCAGCGGATAATCGGCAAACACTTTTGGGGCAACATTTTCATCGGGAATCAGATAAGGTTGATTTGCCAATGTAGCTGTTTTCCACCATTCTATAGTTAACTCATCAAAAAAGTTGTATTTGGTGCTACCATCATCAGCAATGGATAAAACTGCTGGCAGCATTTGATTTCCTTCTGTCAAAGCCCTAGATATACCGACTTTTGGGTCAAAATGGGTGCCAAAACCAAGGGTGATATCTTCGATATTTTTATCTGTTCTTCTGGAAATAGCGGCAAAAGTGGGAATATTTAAATCGCTGGTAAGATCCAAAACCCAAAGTTCGCGATCGATACTTTTATAATAATTCTTCAATGCTTCAAAATACGGGTCGTCAAAACTGTCTAAATCCACTAGCGGTCTGGCGATCCGATTATACCACCACAAGGCTACGCTATCTCGTTCTACCACTTCCATAAAACCTTGCAAAATGGCTTCTTCGAGGGTGTTACCAGCAGCGCTACCGTTGGAATCTGCCCAAAAATAAGGTTTGGGAAGGTTGAGGTAACCGTAATAGCAATAACCCGTTGGCAGATATTTTACTTCATCATTAGTTAAAGACCAAACTGGCGTCCACTCAATTTCTATTTCCTCGTCAAAAGGTTCTGGCACTTTTTGAAACAAATTGGTACATTTGACATTCCATTCCGACCTCGTTTGGTATTGGAATTCGCTAAAGTTCATACAAGTATTGGGGTGAATGGCAGATGCGCCCATTTCTTTGTATGTGCCTTTTTGTCTGATTTCGTCTCCTTGAAATACTCCAGAATATCTTTCTACAGCTTCCCCAAGGGCGCTGGCTTTTGCTTGAATGTCGGTTTTACCTTTCCCCGCACTTTTGCCGCGCAGATTTTCACGCAAAAAGTATAAACCGTCAAACATGGTCGCAAAATTATGGCCTGCTACATAGACATTTGTTAAGTTTGTTTCTGAGACGCGAATTTGCTTTAGCGATCTGATGGCCCCCGTAATCGGGCTGATATGGTGTTTGTATTTCTCGATCGTTTCTTCTGGTGAAAAAGAACGGTGTCCGCCGTCGCTGGTGAAATTTTTATCACCGCTTTTGAGCAGAATGGGTAAAGGTTCTCTGTTGTAAAGATATTGCGCTTCTCCGCAAGCCGGACATTGCGGACGCTTGACCAAAGTGTGATTTTTGGTTTTCAGAGATATAGTTTCAAAAGTGATTAAAGTTCCTTCTATAGATTTGTTCTCTCCCTGAACAATCCATTTAGCGATTTCAGTTGTGGCAATATTTAATCCCGTTTGCCATGTGGAAGGAAGCACACCTTGGTGGGTTTGCAGAGGTGTTGTTGATGAAATACCTTTTTGTCTCTGGATAAAGCTTTCTACGGGGCGGTTGGCACGCAGACGTTGAGCCAGACATTCCCAACAGCCTGTTTTTCCGGGCTGGAAAATCGGGCCGATCCAAATAATTTTTCCCACTGGCTTGATGAGTATCCAGGGTTGTTGTAATTCTAAAGCTTTTTGGTTAAATGTAGCCAGATCTTCTTGCAGATAATCATCGGTTAAGACGGCGGCAATATCGCCTGAATCGGATACTTGAATATTGAGGGATTTCAGTCTGTCGATAAATTCGTTGGTTGTGACATTACCGATCGATCTCACAGCAACCTTGGTAGATTTCAATCGGCTTGTGGCTTGGAAGGAATCGACATTCAAGCTATCCCAGAAAATGGCTACTTCAGTTGGGATAGAATCGTCGTTCTCGACGATGTAGCCTTTCTGTTCCATCAACATCAAAGTATAATAAAGCTCGGTGGTGGATGCTTTTCCTTGCAGGTGTTTGATGATGTCGTCAACAGTACGATCGCCATCAAGCAGCGGGGCCAATAACTCATAAAGGCGACCAGTTAATAAAAAATAATCTGATTCGGCTAGCAGGAATACACCGACAGATTCTATCACTTCGACTCTATAACAACTTTTAAATTTTGGTTTATTGTACATTTTGATATTTTTTCTGCTCTTTCGGAGTTACTATGCTTTTTTTCACTCTATAACATTTTTATTTCCTTTCTCCCCTGCCCCTCTGCCCCCCTGCCCCTCTGCCCCTCTGCCCCTCTGCCCCTCTGCCCCCTCTCTCCTTCTCCCCTCCCCGTGGGGCGGGGAGGGGCAGGGGGTGGGGTTGCCCCTCTGCCCTGTTAGTAAGCTACAGATGAGAAATAGCAACCTTGGGGTTCAAAATACTCACCCAGTGCCATGATGTTTACTGTATTGATGACGCGGAAACCTTCGCCCAGACACCAGCGAAAGAAGGAAGCTTGACAAAGAGGCACTATTAAGGATAAAGGATCGTCGCCTGCTGCCGCAATGCCTAATAGCAATGCTTGCATATCTGCTTCGTTTTTGGCTACTCCATGTCCGAAGAAGTTGGTAGCAGTCGCATAAGCGATGATGCGGTTTTGGATAACTGCGACAAAAGGGGAAAAATGTTCGATCGCTTGCTGCAACTCCTGAAACCGCTCAAATCCGTAAACCTGCTTGCAGAGGGCCGCGCACTCTTCTAAATCTGACTCCTGGAGGGGCCTGATTTCAATTGTCGGGTCTGGCTTGCTTTTCGGTTTGCCGCCGATCAAAACAGCAGGTTCCTTGACATCGAAACCAACAGAAGCGTATAATGAGAGGGATGTCGTATTTGATGCTTCTTGAATCAGACGAATACTCACAGCTTCTCGACCTCTCTCCAGCAAGGCTTCCATTAGTTTTCTGCCTATTTTGCGAGATTGGAAATCGGGATGAACCGCTGTCGGCCCAATTTTGCGGATGATATCGCTTTCGTCGAGGAAGTTCGCACCAACTATTTGACTGTCGCTTTCCGCAACTACACCAAAAACTGAGGGATTGGCGATTAAAGAATCTATTACCTCAGTGGCAAATTCCTGGGTGGGGAAAAAAGAAGGAACTTGATAGCGATCGGCTATTCCTTTAAAGGCAAGATAGATTACACTTCCACATCTGTCGGTGTCGTCGGTAGTTGCCTGTCGGATCGTTACATCCATGAAAGCGGCCTTTAAAACAATGACGAGTGTTTTTTTGCTATCAAATTATATCATATCCTTATCCATCGCTTACCTAAAAAATTCCTGTTCTTCTTCTTATCTGCGTTTATCTGCGTTTATCTGTCTTCATCTGCGGTAAAAATTTAACCAACGATCGCAACAGACCATTTGACGATATCATCGAGATTAAAGTCTACGATCGCCCCCCGAACCACTCTCAAAAGGACTGAATATTAAATCTGACAGTCCATTTTAATGGACTTTCGCTATTAGCTGGGGAATTGATTCCCCAGCGGGTGAGCGGGCAAACAAGAGATTCTTTGGCCCGTTGCCTCGTTCCCAGGTGCAACCTGGGAACGAGTCGAAATTGACAAAAAAACAATCCGATGTGATGTGTGGGTAGGGGCGAAGCATTCGGGCAGTAAGCGATCGCATTTCTTCAACAATTTTTATGCGCTCATGCAACGCCTGCGCCCTCGTCTGTATCAGCGATCGCATTTTTTCAACAATTTTTATGCCCTCATGCAACGCCTGCGCCCTCGTCTGTATCAGCGACTAAATTTACCGAACAATACAATATTTCTCTTCAAAGCGCAAGCCCCCGCTCTAACTTTCTATCTGAGCGGGGGAGAACCTCGCACGGGCTGGAACAACAACCCGCACGAGGCAGGACGGGCTTTAGCAACAAACGAGTATAGTAGGGGGCGCTACATTTACCCGGCCCTCAGCCCAATCACTAATCTCTTCGTCTGTGAGTGTGCTGGGCTTGGGAGGCAGGGGCAGTTCGTAGACTACAGTCCCTCCTTCACCTGCTTTTAGGGTGGGCACTGCATCTGGGTTCTGATTGATTTGAACTTCGACGAAATCTTCCAGAACCAGCCCTGCTTCCTGGAGCGTTCCCGCCGGGTCGGCGACAAAGCTATCGCAGAAGTCCCTATCTAACCATGCCCTGGCGACAAGTTTGGAGACTTCTGTTTCCCATGTTTTCCAGTCTTGTGGAAAAGCCACTATTTTTTCTCCTGATTTAACTACACCGGGTCTAACACGGGTAGACTAGATACGTCAAGAGCATAAAACAATACTGCTCTTACGTAATGCAAGTTACATTCAGTAGGGTGCGTCAGAGCGATAAAATTATTGATGCTCTCCCAAATTTTGGGTCTGACGCACCCTACAACTAAATGTGTCAAGTTACATTCACAGGACTTACGCAAAAACCTTGGTTTTGCCCCCCGACCCCCCAAATCTGGGGGGAGAAGAGTCTTCCCCAAATCTGGGGGAAGAAGAGTCCTATTCCCCCCAGATTTGGGGGGCTAGGGGGGCGATGCTGTAGTAGATTATCGGCAACCAAATGGTTCTAAAATCCTATTCCCCCCAGATTTGGGGGGCTAGGGGGGCGATGCTGTAGTAGATTATCGGCAACCAAATGGTTCTAAAATCCTATTCCCCCCAGATTTGGGGGGCTAGGGGGGCGATGCTGTAGTAGATTATCGGCAACCAAATGGTTCTAAAATC
>NZ_JAIQZM010000078.1 GCF_023333595.1 Argonema galeatum A003/A1 | reverse complement strand
GGCAGAGGGGCAGAGGGGCAGAGGGGCAGAGGGGCAGAGGGGCAGAGGGGCAGAGGGGCAGAGGGGCAGAGGGGCAGGGCAAAAGGAGAATTGGAGTTAACAGTCAACAATTAACGATCGCCAATCATCAATTTCCGATCGCAGCTCGCAAACTTTAACAAATATTTTAATATGATATCATGTCCCGTAGCATCGATTGCCTAAAAAAACGCTCTCTTATCTGCGTTTATCTGCGTTAATCTGTCTTCATCTGCGGTAAAAATTTAACCACCGATGACAACAGACAATTTCCCGTATTACTCTTACACTACCGATACAACCGGACAGGATATGACTCAAACATCTAGCGAAACTTCTACTTCAAACAGCACTAACAATTCTCAAGAGCAAGCTAATAAGATTTCGTCTTACTCCCAAATTCTACCAGTTGGACAAAACGCTGAAACCAGTGTAATAACATCACCGGAATCACCAGAGTATTTGCCAGCTACGATCGTGTCAAGCGCTGTTAACAAGCCAATTGACACCCTAGCGGTGGAACTCGAAACGGGCTGGTGGAGGGGACTGAGCTTGAAAGATAAAGCCACAATAAGCGCTCTAGCCATCAGCACCCTGCCCGTATTCATAATTGGTACAACCAGCTATTATTTCTCCGACAAATTAGCAGGTGTAATAATTGGCACAGGCGTATCAGTAGTAATAGCAAGTGCGATCGCGATCTTCCTCACCAACCGGGCCATTCGTCCCATCCTGATCGCCGCCGCCACCGTCAAACAAATGGGGCAAGGTAAACTCGATACCCGCATTCAGCTAGAAACTAAAGACGAACTAGGCATCTTAGGGACTAATATCAACCAGCTAGCCGATCGACTGCAAACCCTCTTAGCAGAAAAAGAAGCCGCCGCCAGACGAGATAGATTAATAGGCGACATAGCCTGGAGAGCCCGTCAAGGAACAGATCCGCAAGACCTTACCAACAGAGTTCTAGCAGGAATACGACGAGTTCTAAATGTCGATCGCGTCGTAATTTATCGCTTCAACCAAGACTGGAGTGGCACCGTCGTTGCCGAATCAGTAGGCGCTGGTTGGACAAAAGCCCTCGACGAAAAAATTGATGACCCCTGTTTTCGCGCTCGTTATATTCCCCAATACCAAAATGGGCGCGTGCGTGCCATCAACGACATTAACAACGAACCGGGATTAACCGATTGCCACATTCGCACCCTGGAACAATTTGAGGTGAAAGCCAACCTCGTCGCGCCCATGCGAAAAGACAATGAATTGGTAGGTTTACTAATAGCCCATCAATGTTCTGCAACCCGCAACTGGCACCAATCAGAAATCGATTTCTTCTTACAATTAGCTTCTCAAATAGAATACGCCTTCGATCATGTAGGCTTCATCCAACAACTCCAATCTGCCGCTAGACGCGAACGCTTATTAGGCGACATTGCCTGGAAAGCTCGTCAAGCGACAGATTCATCCGAACTTTTATCCTCAGCTCTTACTGGCATTCGCAAACTCCTAGAAATAGATCGCGTCGTAATTTATCGCTTCAACCCGGACTGGAGTGGCACCGTCGTTGCCGAATCAGTAGCCTCCGGTTGGACAAAAGCCCTAGACGAAAAAATTGATGACCCCTGTTTTCGCGCTCGTTATATTCCCCAATACCAAAATGGCCGCGTGCGTGCCATCAACGACATTCACAACGAACCGGGATTAACCGATTGCCACATTCGCACCTTAGAACAATTTGAAGTCAAAGCCAACCTCGTCGCGCCCATGCGAAAAGACAATCAATTGGTAGGTTTACTAATAGCCCATCAATGTTCCAAAACCCGCAACTGGCAGCAATCAGAAATTGATTTCTTCCTCCAGGTAGCCACGCAAATTGAATACGCTCTCGACCATCTAGGCTTTATTAAACAATTAGAAGAAGCACGCCAAGCAGCTGAAGCAGTATCCCTCGAACAACGTCAAGAAAAAGAAGCTCTGCAAGCCCAAATTGAAGGATTCCTCCAACAGATAGAAGGAGCGTTCCAAGGCGACTTAACAGTTCGTGCTGGGGTGACACCTGGTGAAATGGGAACAGTAGCTGACTTTTTCAACGCCCTGATCGAGAACTTGCAGGACATTGTTTTGCAAGTACAATCAGCCGCCAGTGACGTAACGCAAACAGCCAAAGTTAGCGAAATAGATGTAAAAACGCTTTCTGATGAAGCTCGGAGGCAGTCAGAAGCGATCGCAGCCACTCTGGATCAAATTCAAGTCATGGCGAATTCTATCCAGAAGGTTGGCACCAGTGCCCAACAAGCAGCACTCAAAGTTCAGGAAGCCAATCAAACCTTAAAAGTTGGCGATCGGGCCATGAACAAAACAGTAGATGGCATCTTAACTATTCAACAAACAGTTGAAGAAACCGCACTGAAAGTAAAGCGCTTGGGCGAAGCTTCCCAAAAAATATCCAGAGTCAGCAGCCTAATCAAAGATTTGGCAAATCAGACAAACATTTTGGCACTGAATGCTTCAATTGAAGCCGCCGGATCTGGTAAACAAGGCCAAGGATTTGCCGTAGTTGCCGAAGAAGTGCGTGCTATAGCAGAACAATCAGCAGCCGCAACCAAAGAAATTGAACAAATTGTAGAAGAAATCCAAATAGAAACCAATGAAGTTGTCACAGCTATGGAAGCGGGAATGGAACAGGTGAGTACTGGCACCAACCTCGTCAAAACAACAAGAGCTAAGCTCACTTCGATCGCCGCAGTCAGCGCCCAAATTCGTACCCTTGTTGAAGATATGACTCAAGCCGCCACATCTCAAATGCAGACATCCACCGACCTCACCCAAACCATGCAGGAAGTAGCCACTATCGCTAACCAAACCTCGGCACAATCGCAAGCAGTCGCAGATTCCTTCACTAAGCTACTTGGGGTAGCCAATGAGTTGCAAAATAGCGTGGCACAATTCAGAGTAAAATAATTGCAAATTTCAGATTTTAGATTTTAGATTTGCAGTTGGAACTCGGCACCAGAAAAGTCAAAAGTCAAAAGTCAAAAGTCAAGAAGGGAGTGGGGGAGTGGGAAAGAGAATCCCCAATCCCCAATCCCCAATCCCCAATCCCCAATCCCAATAAAATGTTAACTCAAATCGAAACAGACGACGAAATTTACCATTTTTTTGTCCAAGAAACTTTGGAATTTTTGCAAAGCCTTGAAAAAGGTTTGCTAACCTTAAGGCAAGAACACAGCACCAATAAAATTCACAGCCTCATGCGGGCAGCCCATTCCATCAAAGGGGGAGCAGGCTGTGTCGGCTTAACGGGGATACAAACTATAGCTCATCAGCTAGAAAATGGGTTTAGAGCTTTATATAGAGAAGATGTTGAATTCGATCGCGAGTTGGAAGAACTGCTTTTGCAAGCTTACGATACGCTGCGATCGCCTTTAATGGATCAAATTAAAACAGGCAAATGTAAAACCGACACCGCACTAAAAAAAATAAAACTTATCTCCACCCAGCTAGAGGCTAAACTCGGTCATAGCCTGGAAGAAGAAACCCAGGTGCCTGAAGTAGAAATGAATGTCGATATTACTCAGTTTCTGTTTACCCAGGAGGTGGCGCAGGGACTGACTCGCTGGGAAACTCTTTTAACTAATCCGACATCAAAATTAGTCGAAGAATTAAAGGCTCAAGCAGAAGTTTTTGTCAGTTTTGGGGAACTCTTAAACCTGCCCGGTTTTGTCGCCATTGCTAAAACCACAATCTCGGCGTTGCAAGCTAATCCGTCGCAAGTTAAGACTATTGGACAACTAGCTGCTTCAGATTTTAGGGTATCTCAAGCCGCTGTTTTAAAGGGCGATCGCTCAACAGGAGGAAGTCCTTCCACTCAGTTAGTCAATTTAGCGCAACTCCCTAAACCAAAGGCTAAGAATACCAATGGCAATCCATCCATCACGCCGATGCCAAATTCATCGCTGTTGGAAGATTTGGATAAAACCTCTAGTCAACTTCAAAAACCTTTGTCTGCTCAAGCGCCCACATCATCCCTGCTGGAAGATTTAGAAAAAACATCTAGCCAAGTTCTGACGCCTCCCAAGGCTTCTGTGGCAGAATCATCGCTGTTAGAAGATCTAGCAAATGGTTTTAGCAGCAGCAAGAAAGCAAAATCTCAGATTTCAGATTTACAATTGTCAACTGAATCTAAAAAGGTTAAATCTGAAATATCAAATATAAAATCTCCAGTTATCAAAGCTGAACTTAAAGAGGAAAATAAAAACGGCTTTCACCATAATGGTAAGAGCAAAATCCCAGTTGTTGAGCAACCCACCGCTGCTGTTAAAACCAATGTTTCTTATGAGCCAACAGCAGTCGATTTAGTCTGGGAAACTACGCAACCAACTCAAGATCCTGCTGGAAACGAGCAAAATGCCAAATTGGGAGTGCGGGTTGATTTAGAACGCCTGGAACTGCTTAACAATCTAGTTGGCGATTTGGTAACGCAAGAGAACAGCTTTTTTTTGCAATATCAACAACATAAAGAAATTCTTGATGCGATCGCGCAAAGGTTGAACCGCTTTAATAAGCTGACTCGCAACTATTTGGGCAGAGGGGCGGAGGGGCAGAGGGGCAGAGGGGCAGAGGGGCAGAGGGGCAGAGGGGCAGAGGGGAAAGAAAGATCGCAAATTACTAATTCCCAATTACCTATTCCCTTAGAACAAACAGTAGAAGAAGAGATTGCCCAATTGCAAGAAGCCCTTCAGGATATGGCACTAACCCAACAGCAGGTGCAACAAATTATCAAAAAAAGGCAGCAAACTCTCAACCAATTACAAACAAATCTCTTAAATGCTAGAATGCTGCCTTTGGAAAACTTGCTGAACCGATTTCCTAGGATGATACGAGACTTTGCTACTAAAAATCATAAGCAAGTTAACCTTCAGATGATCGGAATGTCTACGCTAATAGACAAAGCAATTTTAGAAAAGCTTTACGATCCATTAATTCATCTGGTACGCAATGCTTTTGACCACGGTATTGAAACTCCCCAAGTGCGAGAAGCTCAGGGCAAATCACCGACAGGTACTATTACCATAAGCGCTTATCATCGGGGAAGTAACACTTACATTGAAGTGCAAGATGATGGTCAAGGAATTGACCCAAAGAAAATTTCTCGCCGCGCTGTCGCCATGAATTTGCTGTCTCCATCTGAGGCATCTATATTGCCGAAAAATCGCTTGTATAAGTATCTGTTTGCTCCCGGTTTTTCTACTGCCGATCGAGTGAGCGAACTTTCGGGTCGAGGAGTTGGCTTGGAGGCGGCGCGGCTCCAGTTAGGTGCTTTAAAAGGCTCGATTGGTGTGACTTCCGAACCGGGAAAAGGAAGTACCTTTATCCTGCGTTTGCCTTTCACTTTGACAATTACCAAGTTGTTGATTTTCAGCGTTAACGCTAATCTATTGGCGATTCCTGTAGATGCGCTGATGGCGATCGCAGCTGCCCCAGAAGATCGCATAGAAACCCATCAAGGGCAAGAGTTTTACTCGTGGCAGGGGCGTTTGATTCCTGTGTATTCCTATACTCTACTATCTTCTTATAACTATCCCCAAACACCACCCGCTTCTGACCAACTTAGAGGCTCTTATCTTTGGCAAAAATCTGGTAAAATACCTCTGCTTTTGCTCTCCCACAGATCGCAAGCGATCGCTCTAAAAATAGACCAAATTTTGATGGAACAGAACCTGGCTATCAAACCCTTTGGTGAGGCGATGACAGCGCCGCCCTATTTCTATGGTTGTACAATTCTAGGTGATGGACGTCTGGTTCCGGCAATCGATGGTTCGCAGCTAGCTGCATGGCTTCTGCAACAGAAATCAGCGCAAAATACTGTTGTTTCGACACTGCCTATATCGCACAATTTTAAATCCGTTTCTAGCTCATCGATGCCTGCGGTTTTGACGATCGATGATTCTGTCACCATGAGAAAAAGCTTATCTTTGACTCTGAGCAAAGAGGGATATCAAGTGCTACAAGCTCGGAATGGTTGGGAAGCGATCGAACTATTACGACAAGAACCAAAAATTAAGGCTATTATCTGTGACATAGAAATGCCTCAGATGAATGGCTTTGAGTTTCTCAGTCGCTGTCGCAAAGAATTTAGCGTCCGGGCTTTACCAGTCATTATGCTCACATCCCGCAGTAGTGAGAGGTATCGTCTTTTAGCTAAGCAGTTGGGAGCGATCGCCTATTTAACTAAACCATACTTGGATAAGCAGTTGCTCAATACCCTAAAACTTTGTCTAGAAGGGACTCTAGTGCCATCCTAAATGTTTTGGCTCTAGCACCCATTTCTGGGTCAAATAATGCTGCATATTCCGCTTCAAATTCTGTCCAGGATATCAGTTTGGCCATGATTACCCATCGGTTATCTGATGATAATTTTACCGAGGAAGGAAATTCAAAGTTTTCCGGTGGGGTAGTTGGTGGCTCGACTTGTCGGTACATGGTTTATGGCCCACTCCCTGATGGTGATGCAAGGTTTTGGGGCTATTTTACACCTATTTCTTGCATTTGAATCGGTTTATATAGCCCTATAATCCTTACAGTGTAAGCTTTTCGGTCTTCTTCAGCAAGCCCTACTTAGCGATTATTTCAGGGAACAAGAACAGGCAAAAACCTATTCTCCTATTTTTGAATATCCTAATTTTGAATAT
>NZ_JAIQZM010000077.1 GCF_023333595.1 Argonema galeatum A003/A1 | reverse complement strand
TTTTTCGAGTTCGGATATGCGATCGCACTGCTCCTCTAAAACATCTTTCAAATCTTCTGGCAACAATATGGTATCATAAGGTAATAACTCAGTCACGCATCCTCCCAACTCTTGAATCAGAGTCGCAACGCTTTTTAACCATAAAGGGTTGCCTTGGTAACGGTGAATGAGTTCTGAGTAGTTGTCGATTTCTGCTAATCCTTTATCTCTCAGTATTTCCCGTCCGGCAGCGGTGTCTAAACCAGTGAGTTGTAAAGTACGAATGGGAGGATTTTGGCTTTCGATCTGAGGAACTTCTCTCGGTTGTTCCCATCCGATTAACAGAAAGCAACTTTGATGGGATAATTTTTCTATCTGTTTGAATAGAGTGCGATATTCTTCGTATCCAGGTTTATACTTTCCTGCCAATTCGCCGCTACTGAAAAGGTTGTGAACGTCATCTAATACAACTAAGCAGCGATATTTTTGGAAATATTTAATTAGCGGTAATGGTTTTTGGTTAGTTGCAGGCGAATCTTGCTTTTCTGACTGGGAGAAAAACTGTATTAGTTTATGTTGAAATTCATCTAGAGTGTATGATTCGTCTAGATTGCACCAAATTACATATTCAAACTCATCTTTAATTTGTTGAACAAGTTGCACAGCTAATGTAGTTTTGCCGATGCCGCTGATTCCGGTGATAGCTATGAGGTGGCTGTGTTGTTGTAGAATCCAGTTTGTGAGGGTTTCGAGTTCGGGGGTGCGCGAGTAGAAAGCGCCTAATTCTGGCATTTCGCTTAAATCTTGATGTGGATTTTCAGGTTGTTTTGTGTTAGGTGTTTCTTGATTTTGTGGGGGTGAGTTTTGTAGATTTGGGGGGTGTAAATTTTCTCCGCAGAAGTTAACGGTACTAATTTGCACATTATCTTTTCCACAATGTGAAAATATAGAGATTTCAAATCTCTCCATTGCTGCTCGAAAATTCGATTTATTAACTTCTTCCCCTAAGTCTTTTGAGAGGATTTGCCATAGTTCCGAAGCCGCATTCCTAACACGACTTTCAGAACAGTCAAAGTCTTTGGCTATGTGCTTGTATGTCTCGTGTTGTAGAGTTCCGCGCAGTACCGCTTCTTGTAAATCATCAAGGTGCTGACCTGTTTTAGCAAATACTATCTCATCAGCGAATTTTAACATTTCTTTAATATTCATCTGGTTAGGTAGATGCGAGGTTTTTGTGTATTATGGCACAGTTTTAGACATTTTAGTATATTTTGAGATATTTTAGTACAAAGTTAGATTGAAAGAAAGTGAAAGTGGGGGAAAGTTGGCAACAAAATAGGATATTTTGGGACTAGACAAAAGTTTCGATTTATAGAGATGATAGGAAAAGGATTAAATCGGAAAAATGTTTCTTAAAAAAAATCATGTCAAATTTAAAGCTTGTGGGTAAGAGACTTAAAAATCTTCGACTTTATCAGGAAGCGCAACAAATTGGCTTTGACTATATCCTCAATCCCGACACTGGCGAACTACATCTTGTTGGTCTGGATAATTTTTGGGGTTCTCACAATCTTGCAGATGCAGATATAAGTAGTTTCATTGGTCTTAATGATATTGGGACTATACCAGTTGAAGTTTTTCGTGATGGAAAAATACTTCCAGTTTACGATCTTGATACTGGCGAAATTATTGGAGAATATGCTCTAAATAAATGTAGTTACTGCTTTAAAAAATAATATGATCTATCGGCTGTTTGAAATCCCATCTGAAAGCGGTTATCATGCAGATGTTGTCTGGGCTGATACCAGTAGCTCCGATCGCAATGCCTATACTCACCTAGCCTATGCAATCGAAACAACTGACAGTGAAAACAGCGTACTAGATCGGCGAGGTATCCGCTTCAAAAACTTACGCCGAAGGGGAATGATCAAAGAAAAATTTCCCGACCTATTTTCACGTCTCAAGGAAGGGCGTGCTTACTATGTAGGCGAAAGTGTTCTCTCCGAGAACACTTTCGATCCTCAACATCAAGTTAAAACTGTTCTAAGGCTGGGTGCATTAGAGCTACTGGCAAATATCTATTCTGGACGGATTACCGCTAGTGACAAAGATCCTTTTCCTCATCAATTAGCATTACAGCAGTATGTCAAAAGTCATGAGTCTCGCATTAAGCGTATTTTGATTGCCGATGAAGTAGGTTTAGGTAAGACAATTGAAATAGGCTTGATCTTGAGAGATAAGCTGATTACACAACAAGGGGGTTTGCGTTGTCTTTATCTAACTTCTGGTGGCTTAACAGAAGATGTTCAAGACAAACTGCGTAGCGTCATTAAAGATTCAAATGGTGATGAAAGAATTATTACTGTTGTAGATTCTTTTAGAGAATATGGTGAGCGGATTAGCCAAAAAGGTATTCGGGTTGCTAGTATCCACGCTGCTAGACTCTATCTTGATAGTAAAGATAAGAAAGATTTACCAAAAGGAGTTAAACCCAATATAATTATCATTGATGAATGCCATCACTGTGCCAGCAGTGCTAATCTCAATGGTGAGTCTGTAGAATCTGCAAGTGATACAACGCAGGCTTATAAAACGGCATATCAGATTATTTTAGGTGAGTTCTGGAAAGACTCTGAACCGCCAGAGCTAGTTATCTTGATGAGTGCTACACCTTTTCGTTCTGCCAATCAATTTACAAATTTATTGCGATTACTGGTACATCAAACTGCTCTCAAAAATGCCTATGCTAAGGATATTGATCAGAAACAACTTCTAGCAGCAATATCAAAAGATGATTCGCCTGTAGCATTGATATGGCGACAACAAGATGAAATTCGTAATTGGTCAGATAAGAGGCTATTTCCCAAATTAATGATAGTTCGTCCCCACCATGAAGGTGAGCCAAGTCTCGAAAAAACTGATGAAGAGTATCTGTCAACGCTAGAAACAATCCAAGGGACAGTACAGCGCATTTATAGAGATCACAATTATAGTTTTGGAGGATTTGCTACCGCACATCTTGAAACCCGTTTAACGAGTAGTTCCCTTGCAGGTGCTTGTTGGCTATTTCGTTGGTGTGTCCGCCATCACCCCAAATGGCAAAATGAAAAAATGTATAGGGCAGATAACTCAGATGATACTAAAGGGTTAAGGAAATTAATTCGCGAGATTTCCAAAAACCTAGCAAAATTTGATGAGGATAGAGAGATATATGCCAAAGAGGTAGTTTTTCCTTCTGACGGTAATTTTTCTTTTAAAGCTAGAAATTTAGGAGAAGGCAGCATACCTACTATTTATGAATTTCAGAATAAAATACTGGATAAGGTAAAGCTAAAAAACGATGATGACGATGAAGATGCAGATTTAGAGGCGACAATAGAGGAGATATTAGAACTGACAGAATTAGCATTAAATTTGTTGGAATCAGGCAGAAGTGTTGAAAATGCCAAGCTAAACTGGCTAAGAGCTATGCTTGAAGCGCATCCAGATTCTCGTTTTCTCGTTTTTACTGAGGTCTTACAAACTACTGCTATTATTAAAGCAACTTTCCATAAACAAAGTCAGGCTCTTACTGGGGGGATGAGTGCTGATGATCGAAAGAATGTAGTTAAGGAATTTTACGATCGCAACAAAAACTACCGCATTCTTGTCGCAACTTCCGCGGCGGATGAAGGATTAGATTTTCAAGTAGCCAATAAAGTTGTGCATTGGGATCTTAGCCCCGATCCTGCTGTTTTAATGCAACGTAATGGGAGGGTTGCTCGATTAGGTCAAATTTCTGATGTCACTGCCTACTATCTCATATTAGAGGGTACATTAGCAGAAAAAAGAGATACAGCCTTACTAAAGCGTCTCGAAGAAGCAGGAGTTACAGACCCGCTTATGCAATTGAAAATTTTGGGACAGCTTGATAATAAGCAACAGGACAAAATTGCAAGTGCTATTAAAGATGATGATGTTGATGTAGGAACTGTAGACCAAGTTCTAAAAAAAGCAAAGCAATACAGTGATGTCATGGAGACGGAGCTTCGTAAGTTAAATGAACAGCTAGCACCTCAATGGGCTCTCGATCGTGATAAGCTACTTAAACGCCTCAAAACTTGGCATAAATTGGAAGTGACTCAATACGATACTTACAAGCATAAATTAGCTTTTGAAGCTAAGGAATGGCAACGCCCTGTTTTTGGAGAAGAGAAAACAGAGATGGAGTCGGCAGTTTCTGACGTTCTGGCAATTACTCACTTTAAAAACAAAAAAGATAGATTTAATTTCGATCCAGAATTTGGTCTTTTTAGCCAAGAAAAAAATATCAATGGATTAGCAGGGTTACTACCTTGGTATACAGACGAAAGTGAGGGAGGCACAAAACAACATCGACCCCTTCTTGGAAACGATCCAATTGGAACCTTAACCCAGTCTCTTGCTAGACAAAGACAAGCGGATTTTATGGCTGTTTCTGCACAAAAGCTCGGCGAACAGTTTCCAAATCTTAAAGGCTGCTCTTACTTGCTGTTTGCAACCCATCCATTACGAGAATTGGAGAAAAATAAATCATCAGACTCAGCTAAATACTTGAGCTACTACATTTTTACAACTGATTTGAGTCAGCCAGTCAATCCTGATGGTGCTTCTGCTATTGACGTACATAAAATGATTACTTTCTTGGAGGAGCAAGTTGTTCAAGGTTTAGCCTCTTCATCATCTGAAGTAATCGAAATGGCAAAATCAGCAGGACAGGATATCTCTAAATGGGTACAGGGTTCTTTCAGCATGGGTGGTGATGATTTCTTAGATGAAGAGTCAAGTTATTTCGTACCAATTCCTGTTGCTTTGGTAGCTATTGTTGACTCGATTGCAGAAGTTAAATAAGATAACTCTGAAGCCGTGCGATCGCCCATCTTGTATGTTGGGTTAACGCTCGTGTCACCCCAACCTATGTTTCCACTTACAATCTGATCCATTTCTACCATATCAATGGGATGATTGGACGAATAGCGATCGCCCTATCAAAAAAAGAGCGATCGCACCCCACACATCTAATTTAAAGCCAACAAACCCGACATACTCAACACTTTTTCCGACCAAATCTTTGTTTCTTCCGCCACTCTCATTCTTTGTTCTGCATCCTCCCAAATCCTTGCCCAAGAATACTGCCAGCAAGCTAACTGAATTTGTAATTCAACTAACTCAGCCGCTATTTCTATCTCTGCATCTTTAGCCGTCCATTCAATAAACAGCTTACTTTCTTGCAACAAACCTTCAACCAGTTCCCCATTAGCTGCATTTTGACAGCGAGATTTAATTCGTGCCAAATTCGATGCCAAATTTCCCAAACGAATCGGTAACTCGTCTCGTAAATAGCGTGACTTTAAAGCATTCCAATCTCTCATAATCCTCCTAATAACTGTTGAACGATTTGAGCAACCCGTTCTCGAATAACCGGATCTTGAATTTCCATTGAGCGATTGTTCTGACGCGGACGGATATTGATCAGAGATTCATACCCTACCTCTTGTGTAAGCGGATACCAATCTGCTCCCCAAATATCTACTTGCTTGCTCCCATTTTCCAGCAACACAGCTTCGCAATCAGCATGATATTCTCCACCACCGGCCAAAAGTCCCCGTTCGATATCCACTGCCAGTTTAATATAACTCCCAAGGGTTTCTAGCATTTCTTCAATTTGCTTTTTAGTCCCACGCTCTTGAATCAGATAAATCATTTTTGCATAAGCTTTAGATTCAATATGATGATTCAATATTATACAAGTTAGCTAGTTTGTCAATATTTTTTCCCTTAGCTCATCGGCCTTTCTTATAGATTAGCTTGACCGAAGCAAACCCAACCTCTTTTTCCACTCAAAATCTGATCCATTTCCACCATGACAATGTGATGATTGTACGGATAGCGATCATCGCACCACCAAAAGAAAGAGCGATCGCCTTTCCTTGTAGGTTGGGTTATTGGAATCGAGTTGGCTGGAGAATTAATGAGAATAGAATAAGTGGTGTGTAGAGTGAATGCTTTTGAGAAGTGCTGTCAATTGTGATAAGCTATGTTAGATTAATTATGGGAGTTTCAGCTTGCCAACACAGCAACAGCTAGTAACAGCAGCATTCCTCTGTCAGTTGCTCTCTAATCTATACCAGCCAATCCAAGTTTTCCGTTACGACCGGAGGTTTAAAACAATCTATATGCAGGCTGGAATTAATGATGATATTGCTCTTATAATTGATGAAGATGGGAGTTGGGAGTTTGTTCTATGATTCCAAATATTTTCCAAATGACAAATGCTGAATTAAAACGGTATATTTCTGAACATCGGAATGATACAGAAGCCTTTCAAGCAGCAATGGAAGTCTTGATGAGCCGTCGGAATCCTGCTAATCGTCATCCCTATCCATTTGAACTAGCAAATCCTGAGATTGAAGTTGAGGCTATTTTAAAAAGAAAGCTGAATCAGGTTGAGTAGTGGTGTTTTTGATAGAACTAAATATCGGTAGATTCAATGTGATGATTGGACGAATAGCGATCGCCCTGACAAGAAACCGGGTTTCTGCGATAACTTTTGTCTTTTACAGAGATTTTATTAAGAAACCCGGTTTCTGACTCTCACGCGATTGCACTACCAAAAAAAGAGCGATCGCACTATCTGTCAACTTCTGACAACTTGCACTGCTCGCTCTACATTCAATTCACCTTCAGCTAAAACCTCAGAAGAATTCCGATCAATAAACTCATCTAACAATTCAAAAAACTTATCAAGTGCTTTACTTTCATCCTCCGAATAAAAAAGAATGATGTTAGCCCAAGATTGGCTAGTCTGCACGTTAAATCTTTTTCTTATCCACTCATGAAATAACATAAAATCGCTGTCTTGTTTCGTTGGCTGTTCTCCCAACTCATGTTTAGCAATGCTGTAACCCGACAAAAAAGCCTGAAGGCAAATAATTGAGTGTCTTCCCAAGTACATTGAAGGAGCTTTTTTGATTTTCTGAATCAGCATATATAAATCCTGCATTATCCACCTCAATATTTTTCCAATAATTGTAAGCTGTGATGCTCAAAAT
>NZ_JAIQZM010000076.1 GCF_023333595.1 Argonema galeatum A003/A1 | reverse complement strand
TAGCCGTTGCGGATTAGCCATGTTTGCAAACCGTTTGATTCGGTGGCGCTGAGGATGAGAATGTCGTATTCTCCTACTGAAAAGCGAGATTCTATGGTGACGCCAAAGGCATTTTGCTCATTCCTATCCCTTGATGCACTTGCTTCCATTGCTGGCCCTCTAGTACCGCCGTTCCTCCTTCTGATATCGTAATCTTCTGCACAAGGGTTTTCATCAAAATATTCTACTAATCGAGGCGCACTAAAAGCATCTAATCTTTCGATAATTTTGGGGTCGCTAACGCGCACTTGTTCTTGCTGTAAAACGGCAGGAACGGGGACAACCAAGGCAAAGTCTTTGACATCTCCCTGATAGTCATTTGCCATTGTTAAAATAGTGCGGCTACCATCACGGGCGATAACGACTTGAGAGGCTTTGTTGTAAAGTTTGGTATCAGCCTTGGCGACATAGAAACCGCAAAATGCCCAAGCTGTAGGGGCAAAGCAAATAATAGCTAGGAATGTTATCAGTAAAGTTATCAAGATACGAAATGGCTTCATGGCAAGTTCCTTTTTGTAATTGGTCAGAATTGTAGGTTTGAAGAGAGCGTGTAGGGGCGTTCGCTCCATCGTGCCGGAGGCATTAGCATTCGGGGAAAAAATCTAGGGAGAGAGCGATAAGTTATAGCCCGAATGCTTCGCCCCTACTCAGTGTTGGGTTTCGTAAACTCAACCCAACCTACTTAAATCTAAACTCAATTGGCTGCGGAAAAGTGACCATTTAAATCTGGGTGCTGTCCAAAGATAATCTAAGAGGATGGTTAGGGGAGCAAGAGCAAACAATGCCCAGAATACTGCGGTGGAAACGAAGAAGTAATTACGCAGGATAAAGGTTAGTAGGGCGATGGACGCTGCCCATATCAAGCGGCTTATTTTGGCATTTGGGATTGAGCGGGGGTCGGTAATCATAAATAGGGCAAACAGCAATAATGAGCCGCTCATTAAGCGATGAAAATAAACGTCCCAGGTCGAACCTAGCCAAATGTTGCGAATAGCTTCGAGCAATGCGTAGGAACCTAAAAAAGCGGCGGTTGTGTCCCATCTGCCTATTCGTTTTAATATCATGCCGCCACCACCGACAAATAAAAGTGCGTACCACCAATCTTCTCCCCATTGTCCGGGGGAAACCCAGGCATCTTTGGTGAAGATGAGAGCTGCTATGATGCCAAAGTTGGCGGGATTAAAGAAATGTTTGTGTCCAATTTGAAAGATAAATTTACTGGAAATTGCCAGTATTCCTGCGACAATCATTGTGGTGTAATGCTCTGCTCGCAGTAGCAGACAAAGGCTTAAGGCTGTGATGGCGGCGCTGCGAAGTGAATTGTGTTTTTGAGGGTTTAGTAAGTCTAAATTCAGTTTGGGCGAATGATTTTCGGATTGTGCGAATAGGTTTTGGATGTTTACTTTGAGGTGGGGCCAGATGGATGCTGCACGCTCTGCTACCCATTGGGTGAGGAGGCAGGTGGCGATCGCAACTAGAATTAAGTCAGGTCGTAGTGTCCAGTCCCTTGTCCCGATGCCCAATACTAGGAAGAGGGATAAAAACAGAATTTGGTAGTCTCGGATATCTTTGAGGAGCATTGCGTGTTAAGGGAAGAATTGCTTTGTTCTAAATTTAGATACTGCTGAGACTAAAATAGTTGCTATGCGACAAAATCGTTACAGATATCGGCCTCTTAGCCAGTTTTTTGAGAAAATGCTGCTTTCCGGTGCTGTGCTGCTGTAACGAAGGTGCGGAAAATTCGCTGCTGGCGGGTGTCGTTGAGGGCGAGTTCTGGATGCCATTGGAGTGCTATGGCCCAAGGATGATATTCATGCTCTAATGCTTCTATGACGCCATCAGGTGCTTGTGCTGCAAGACGCCAAGCTGTTGGGATGGTGCTGGCTGCTTGATGGTGCCAAGAGATAATTTTTGCTTCTCCTGGGCTGATGATGCTGGCAAGGCGAGTGCCTGTGGTAATTTGAATGCTATGCTCGCAGGGGCGAGTTTGTTGTGCCCGGTGGGTTATTGTTTCGCCAAATTCGTCGGGTAGATGAGTTACCAATTTGCCGCCGCTTGCGACTACGAGTATTTCTAAACCGCGACAGATGCCTAAGATGGGGATGTCTGAGTGAAGGGCGAGCTGGGCTAGGGATAGCTCGAAGCGATCGCGCTCTGCGTTTACATTATAGATTGTCGGATGCGCTGCGCCGTTATAGGTGGCTGGGTCAATATCGCCCCCGCCTGAAAAAAGAATACCATCTACCCATTCCAGTACGGTAGCTAGGTGAGGTTCGCCTGGAGGTAGCAGCATGGGTAAACCACCTGCGCGGCGCACTGCGTCTATATATTCGCGCCGCACGCAAAAGCTGCCTGTCTGATTTTGACCGGAGGTAGTAATGCCAATTAGCGGTGGATAAAATTTCATGCGATCGTCTCAGTTTATGATATTGGGTGGGCAACGAAAACCCAACCCCTAAGATAGTATTCCCCGCTCATCGGAAATGTACTCAGTTTTATTCCCCAAGATTAACAGTTGTTTTCTGGCTGTAATTCCCAAAGCGAAACCTTAGCTTACTCACAGATGTTGGGGCAAGTTTGTATCGGCAGATACTGAGGTGATAGAAATAATAGACATCTCCAGAAATTAAAGGTGCTAACCCTTGAACCCTTGTAGAGACGTTGCATGCAACGTCTCTACATTCTATGAAAGGAGATGTCTAATCAACTCTCGATTATAGAAATATCAATTCCTCTGTTCAAACTCATTACTTTGTTGATGCAGAGCAGTATGAATGTGGCTATAAATCCGTTCTTCCATCTGGGATTTTTTGGCGTTATATGATTTTGGCAGTGGAAAACACTACAAAATCTAAAATTTGCTTGCTATGATCGTAGTTTAACATTTACTAAGTAGGTGGGCATAATTAAACGTAAAACTGCCAAGCCCTTAGAAACCGGGTTTCTTGGACAATACCTTCGCCATTTCTTTGTAGGTTGGGTTGAGTGAAGCGAAACCCAACGCATTTGCCCTAGTTTCGTACCTCAACCCAACCTACAAAGCTTAGAAACCCGGTTTCTTGGAGAAACCGGGTTTCTGGGAGTTCAGTTTATTTACGCCCACCTACTTATCACCAGTAAGATATTACTCTAGGAAAGTTATGGAAAACCAAAAACCAGTATCTAAACACAAACATATTGTTTTGACATCCCATCCCAACAGATCGGGTCAAAATCCACTTCCAATACGTTGGGGAGAAAGCGATCCCATCAAACGGGGGCCTATTATTGGCACGTTAACTAACGCGACTCAGCGGAATGCGATCGGCACTCATTCAGGTTCTTATGCAGTATATCGCGCATTGGCGATCGCATCTGGCGCACTTCAGGCAAATCACCGTCCCGACTTCACAAATACATCTCCCGTTGTCCGCATTGGGCCGCACCCCAGTTGGGCCGATCCCGATCAAATTATTGCTCTCGACCCTTTTGGTGCCATTGTAGGTGAAGTTTACACACAATTTTATGAGGATGGTTACGATCTTCGCCCGACTATTGCCATTACCAAAGCTCACATAAATATGCCAGAATTGCAAGAAGTAGTAGCAAAAGGTATATTGCAAGTTGATGGTAAAATCTTAAAAAGTAATGGCAATTTAGTAGTAACTAAAGTTGCGATCGATCCGGTTTGGTATCTGCCAGGAATTGCCAAGCGTCTCAATGTTAAAGAAAGCGATTTGCGGCGCATTCTCTTTCAACAAACTGGTGGGATGTTCCCAGAATTGGTGACGCGCCCAGATTTACACATATTTTTGCCTCCCATTGGTGGCATTACAGTTTATTTAATAGGAGATGTAGAAGCAATTACAGACCCCAATCGAGTTCTCGCCGTGCGGATACACGATGAATGCAATGGTTCGGATGTGTTTGGTTCCGATATTTGTACTTGTCGTCCTTATTTAGTGCATGGAATTGAAGTTTGTATCCAGACAGCACAATCAGGCGGTGCTGGTGTAATTGTCTATTTTCGTAAAGAAGGACGCGCTTTGGGCGAAGTTACAAAGTTTCTGGTTTATAATGCTCGCAAACGTCAGGAAGGAGGCGATCGGGCCGATGCCTATTTTGCGAGGACTGAATGCGTGGCGGGAGTTCAAGATATGCGTTTTCAAGAACTAATGCCAGATGTGTTGCATTGGTTGGGAATTACTCGCATTGACAGATTAGTTTCGATGAGCGATATGAAGTATAACGCAATTATAAATTCTGGCATTGAAGTAATCGATCGCATCGCTATTCCTGAAGATAGAATACCAGAAGATGCAAGGGTGGAAATCGCCGCCAAGCAAGCTGCTGGTTACTACACGCCGGGAGAAACGCCAGATGCGATCGCACTTTCTAATATCAAGGGAAGGAGTTTGACAGATTAGTCATTGGTCATTGGTAAATTTCAAATTTTAGATGGCAGATTTAAAATTTATTTTGAAGGCAACAAATGACCAATGACCAATGACTAATGACCAATGACCAATGACTAATGACCAATGACCAATGACTAATGACAAACAAGCTATTGCATATTTGAGAAGTCCGGCGGCAATTCGAGAAAGGTGCGATCGCATCTTCAATTTGGGATGTGAAAATAAACTCAGTCACTTTCGCGTTGATTTAACCAAGCTGGATAAATGCGCTGATTATGTTATTCAAGTCATGCGCGAAGAGTATCCCAACCTAGAAATTCCCTTTCATAGTCGTTGGCGACATTTTGAGGTTGGGAATGTATCTCGGATCGCAGAACTCGATCGCACTTTGGCAGGACTTACACCATTAGAAAAAACTAAAGTTAAATTTGATTTGGCAATTATCAGCGTTTTGCTAGATGCCGGCGCGGGTGCAAATTGGCAATATTACGAACGGGAAACAGAACAAGTGTTTCGCCGTTCGGAAGGGTTGGCGGTAGCGAGTTTTCGGATGTTTTGTCAAGGCACTTTTTCCAGTCACCCTGTACCTTGGCAAGCTGATGCTAAAGGACTTCAAGAGTTGACGCCAGAAGAACTAATGCCAGGATTTCAGGTGAGTGCAGATAATCCGCTGGTAGGTGTGGAAGGCAGGTTAGAATTGTTACAGCGTTTGGGACAAGTGCTAACTCAACATCCAAAAGTTTTTGGGACTGAGAATCCCCGGCCTGGAAATATGGTAAATTATCTGCTGGATAACAACAATAACCAGCTGGCAGCAAGTGCGGTGTTGAGTGCAGTTTTGGAGGGATTGGGGGAAATTTGGCCGGGAAGATTGGCGATCGCAGATGTTAACTTAGGCGATGTCTGGATACATCCTTCTTTGGAGGGAGATAATCAGAGCGAACGCTATGTCCCGTTCCACAAACTTTCCCAGTGGTTAACTTATTCTCTTTTAGAACCACTCCAAGAACTTGGTTTAGAAATTACGGGATTAAACGAGCTTACCGGACTTTCAGAATATCGCAATGGCGGTTTGTGCCTGGATATTGGACTGCTGGAGGCGAAATATCCAGACATTTTGCGCGATCGTTATCCTGTTGGATCTGAGATAATTGTAGAATGGCGAGCGTTAACCGTCACTTTGTTGGATCGGATTGCCGCCACCATCAGACAAAAGCTGAATTTGAGTAGTGCTGAATTACCGCTGGTGAAGGTTTTACAAGGAGGAACCTGGAGTGCTGGACGCCGAATTGCATCATTATTAAGAGAAGGCGGCGTTCCCCCAATTCAAATAGAAAGTGATGGAACTGTGTTTTGAAAATTAGTAGATAGCCGAGTTAAATTTGCAGATGTCCGAAAAACCCAAACTAATGGTGGTTGATGACGAGCCTGAAAACCTGGATTTGCTTTACAGGACATTTCGGCGTCAATTTCAAATATTTAAAGCAGATGGTCCGATCGGCGCTTTAGAAATGCTCGATCGCGAAGGCGAAATGGCCGTGATTATTTCCGATCAGCTGATGCCGCAAATGAATGGGATTGAATTTTTAACCAGCACAATAGAGCGCTTCCCGGATACAATTCGCATTCTTCTAAGTGGCCTTGGTGAAGAAATGGATGGCCTCGCAGATAAGAAAAAAAAGGCTCAAGTTTTCAAATTAATCACTAAGCCTTGTAATATAGATGAACTGAAGGCTGTAGTCCAAGAGGCTGCTGAGATATACCAAGCTGCCAAGCTCAGAAATGATGTATCGTGAAAAGTCTTGCAGCAAAAATCATTGTTTTAATGATTAGATAAATAGGTTATATAGGGGTGTTTCGGAATTATTATGCTAATGTTAACCATAAACATTTTTCTAGTAACGCAAGTTGCTAGTTATGAGGACTTACGCTCTTCGCCCCCCTAGCCCCCCAACTCTGGGGGGAACAAGACTTTTATCCCCCCAAACTTGTCAGCATATTTGACCAGAAAGAACCAACAAATGACAGCTAAAGTTACTATAATCGACCATCCCTTGATTCTGCATAAGTTGACGCTGATGCGCCAAACGACGACCAGCACGGCGAAATTTCGCAACCTCCTCAAAGAGATCGGGATGTTGTTAGCTTATGAGGTGACGCGGGATTTGCCGCTGAAATATGAAGATATTGAAACGCCGATCGCGCCAATGTTGGCCCCGATGCTAGCAGCTGAAAAAAAGATGGTAATTGTCTCGATTATGCGAGCCGGACAGGGGATTTTGGACGGAATTTTGGAACTAATGCCCTCAGCAAGAGTGGGACATATCGGTTTGTACCGCGACCCCACAACTCATGTCGCCATTGAATATTATTTCAAATTTCCTTACGATATCGAACAGCGAGATGTTTTGATTGTCGATCCGATGTTGGCAACTGGCAATTCAGCAGTTGCTGCTGTTGACCGAATTAAGGAAGTAAATCCGGTGTCAATTAAGTTTTTGTGTTTGTTAGCAGCACCGGAGGGAATTGCTCATTTTCAAGAACAACATCCCGATGTTCCCATTTACACTGCTGCAATTGACGATTATTTGGACGAACACGGTTATATTGTGCCGGGACTAGGGGATGCAGGCGATCGTCTTTACGGGACTAAGTAGGGCTAAGAACCTATCCGAAAAGTCAGTTTTTTACCGCAGATGAACGCAGATGAAAAGATTTTAAGGAGCTTACGCCATGACTGGGACTCACCCACGTACCCCAACCCTTAGTTATCGAACTCAATCGATAGATACTTCTATCGAAGCTGAACAAGTACAGTTTGGGCTATGGCGTCAGCTTCCTCTGTGGAAAAAAGCCGAAATAGTCAGCGGTTGGACTAAAGGTTGTTGGGAAATGTGCCTTTTGGCGATACAGCATCGCTATCCAGATGCTGATGCTGCTTTTATTAGGCGGGAATTCATGGCCCGATCGCTCGGACTAAACTTTCAATCCATAGCCAGTATTTTATCTGTTAGTCAGCTTTATTTTGAGCAACCAATAATGCTAAATGACCCCATTTCTTTAGCCCTTGTTGTCGCTGACATTTTAAACAATCTGGAAATTCCCTACCTTGTAGGCGGGTCGGTAGCTAGTTCCCTTTTGGGCGAACCGCGCAGCACCCAAGACATTGACTTAGTAGCAGACTTGCATATTGAAAAAGTCGATCGATTAATCCAAGCGCTACAGCCAAGATTTTATGTGTCAGAAAATGCTGTACTAGAAGCAATTCGCTATAAAGGTTCTTTTAACCTGATTGACAACGAATCTCTTGGCAAAATTGACATTTTTATTCTCAAAGACGAACCATTTAATCAAACAGAATTCCAGCGACGGCAAACTAGAGTCGTCCGGCGGAACCCCGACCGAGAAATAGTTCTGCCCACACCAGAAGACATCATTTTGGAGAAACTAATTTTATATCGGATGGGATTCGGATCTCAAAAGCAATGGCGCGATATTTTAGGTGTAATGAAGCTGCAAGGCGAACAACTAGATAAAGGTTATCTCAATGGGTGGGCGCAAACGCTGGGACTGACAGAATTACTGGTACAAAGTCTGCAAGAAGCTGGATTATATAGCTAGCCCCTAGCTACAGCGGTTCCCGCTGTTATGAGGTACAGTAGCAGCAATTAGCAAACCAATTTCTTAAATGTAGAGGATTGATTAA
>NZ_JAIQZM010000075.1 GCF_023333595.1 Argonema galeatum A003/A1 | reverse complement strand
CTTTGAGAATTACTTCTCTATTTCCCATTGGTAAATCTCTTACCAAATGACTTTTATTTTGATGAAGCCGATGACTTCCCTTACAACACCGGGGGCAATCTGCTGTTTTTTTCTCAACTCTTACCGATAATATTAATGTTTCTTCTGTTTCTTTGCTCTCTTCTACCATGACACCAGGTAAATTTAGTAATTTTGTCATTATTCTTTTCATAATTGATTCTAAATGTACTATTGTTCGGCGCTATTATAACATTTTAGCACACTAAGTACGGAAGAGCCGCTAACTCACCCGGAGTTTTCGAGCCATGCAGTTCAAGAACTTTCAATCCCGGCACCAATTCCTCACCGTCAGATAGCCAACGCTGACAGGGAATAGGGAAAGTTTCTTTTTCCGCAGCGGGAGCTGCTATCTTAGCACCAGTGAGTTGAGCTATATCTTTTGTTGCGCGTATATGATCGGAGTTGGTAATAACAATCCAGGCAGCACCGCCCAAAGAATTGAGGCGATCGCGATCGTGATTTGATAAAGGTAAGGGATCTATCAGGATATTACCTTCTGGACGAATCCACGCAACGCTATTGAAATCTACGTTGCGTTCGGTATCAAAAGATGACCAAGTATATAGGTCAGGGCGATGGAGTGATTTCATCGAAATTGCTGAGATATTTGGCTAGCTATTTTGACAATACCACTGTTGTTCCGCTCAAGTATCAAATTTTTTGCTTTTAGCAACGAAACTAGATGTTTCTGGCTGCTGTTCTGGCGGTCTGGTAAACCACCAAGCCCAGGCAATTAAAACTGCTTGAAAGGGAAGTCGCGCCCAGTAAAGTAATTGATTGTGTGGAATACCTTCAATCGGAATATTATTGACCGCTTGGTTGATATTGGCAGGGAAAACGGCAATAAAAAGTGCAATCAATCCCCAAGCAGCAGCAGGACTTACGAACGGTATCAGTAACCCAACTCCACCCAGAATCTCAAAGAAGCCGCTAATGTAAACTAACTCCAAAGGATAGGGAAGTTGCGGCGGCACGATTTTTACAAATGGTTCAGGCTTGACAAAGTGCAGCACGCCTACCGTCACCATAAATATCGAGAGGATGACGCGGTAAATTTCTTTCCACCTATTCACGTTGCCGCTGTTCTGGTTCATATTCTGAAGAAAGATTAAGTTGACTCTTTCAATTTAAATTCATCAAACTTGATAATTTCTCCCCCTTTGGCAATATCAAAGCGATAACTGCTCACCGTCCCAGTTCCGGTATCGAAAATGCTGAAAACAGTGATATCGTTGCTGGCAATGTAAGGCATTGGCTGACCGTTTTCATCTATCAATGGATCGATTGTAGGTACTACTGGTTCTAGTCCATTCGGATCGCCAGTTGCAACATAATCTTCCTGATAGCCGATGGGAATATTATTGCGCTGCTTATCGCCGATAAAAGCACCGTAAGAATTGCCCACATTCGAGCTTTCCAAAAAGTGCATTCCGCTGTTGCTAATAAATCGATTCCACAAATGGGAATGTCCGTAAAAAACCAGTTGGACGTTAGCAGCTTCTAGGAGGGGTATGACATCGCGGATGATGTAATCTTCTTGTTTTGGGTACTCGTAGCGGATGGATTTGATATTGCGATCGATTACTTGCACTGGGTCGGTATAAGCAGGAACAATGTTTTCACCCAGTGTATGAGGTGGGTGATGAAACATTACGACTTTGTACTTAGCTTTTTTAAATTCCGGGCTATTGAGTTCTTGTTCTAGCCAGTTGTACTGAGTGCTGCCTTTTTTAATGGGCTCAAAGATGTGCTGTCCGTATCCCCACTCAGTTGGGTTGTGGAAATCTCCTTCAGATTCGCGATATTTTCCCTTAACATTCGCCGCCAGACTAGGCGATCGCCAAATACTGGTGACGTATGCTACCACCAACCGCACATCCCCAAAGGTAAGTGCATAATATTTTTTACCCCCGGTCGAACTGGAGGGTAGCGTAAAAATTTCTTCGTATGTATCGGTATTAAAAGAATTATTTTTCAGCCAAGTTTGTTTCACTTTAGGGTCATTATTTGGATTCAATTCCTGAGCATTTTGGGCGTAAATTTGTGCGGCTGCTGCTAGGGGAAATGGATCGCTAAACTGAGACTTGAGATCGGTTTCCATTGAGAAGCGACCCATCACTTCATGGTTGCCAAGGGCTGGAAAAAGTGGGGCGTGTTGAATAAGCTGCCCGCCTGTGTAAACGGTTTTGATGCCGTTTTTGTTAATTTCGTGGCTTGCACGACCCTGTAGGCAAGGGAAAAAGGCAACTCCACGACGATCGTCAAACCATTCAGAAGCGCGATCGGGAACATTTACCAAGTCACCAACGGCGAAAACCGCATCCACCCGTTGCACCGTCTCGGCTACCTTTTGCAAATTTGCAGGCGTCATCGGCATTAATTGGTGGTCAGATGTCAGTAAAATTTTCAGTGGCGTTCCTGCTGGTGGCGAACTAGCAAGGGTGAACGTATCGCTGCTGACTGTTTGACCATCTGACTGCACGCTGGTAACGCGATAAGGAACTCGTTTACCTGGAATTAATCCGTTGACTTCTGCCTCGTGTCGCCAGATATCGCGGATTGTGGTTTTTTGATAAATTTCGCCATCTTCGGTTTGTTTACCTACTTTTGAGTTCCGATCTTCGCGAGTCCGACTTAGCTTAATGGTAGTTGCGACAGCAGTATGATTTAAGTCATCACCGTAGTTAACGGTATGGCGGGAACCAGCAAATTCGGTAAACCAAACAACCCGCACTCCTGTTTCGGTGGGAAGTTGCAAAAATGGATCGGTTAGCAGCTGGGGTGAAGAGGACATAAATAGCGGATTGGATACGGATACGTTTATTAAGATAAACGAAATTATGACCATAAACACAGCACCTAAGCTGGCTTTGAGTTTTTTGTTCAGATAGCTTATCGTTGTGCGGAAATAATTAAAGTTTGTCATAATTAAAGTGAAATGGTGAAAATAAGTCGATAGTCTTCCATATTCGGAAAGGAGTAAATCCAGGATTTATGATGACAAATGAAACGATTAAGCTAGACCAGTTTTTAAAGTTCGTAGGTATAGCGCCGACGGGTGGACAAGCTAAACTGCTGATTGAAGATGGTAGGGTGAAAGTTAACGGTATGACTGAAACCCGGCGAGGACGGAAATTGGTGTCGGGCGATCGCGTGACGGCGTTTGGACAAACTTATCAAGTCAGGTTGAACGGTTAAAGCTTCTAAGCGGTGTAGGGTGCGTTGCAACGTACCCTACGAGGAGAAGTAATTGGAAGGGCGAAGCACTTGCGAATTATGTTATTGCTAATACCCAAAATTTAGGCGCAAGTGCTTCGCCCCTACCCTTAGCTAACGTTTGGGATTGTTTCTCATGGCTTTATGAATCTTTTTCCATTTTTCCTTCTCACTTAAATACGCTTTTTGGTCTTGTTTTCGCGCCATGTATTTAAGCTCATTTTGGAGTTTTTGATAGTTTTGGAAGCGTCGCTCATCAAGGGTGCCATCTAAGAGAGCTTTTTGCACTGCACAACCCGGTTCTTTTTCGTGTTGGCAGTTACGGAAGCAACATTGGTTTGCTAGGGTATTGATGTCGGTAAATGTTTCCTGAAAACCATCATTTCCATTCCAGATTTGGATTTCGCGCATTCCCGGAGTATCAATTAACAAACCGCCAGAAGGCAAGATAATTAATTCTCGATGTGTTGTAGTGTGCCTACCTCGACTATCTGTTTGGCGTACTGATTGAACTGCTTGAATGTTTTCTTCAGCTAATTGATTAACGATTGTGGATTTTCCAACTCCAGAAGATCCCACTAATGCTACAGTCTGTCCAATACCGAGATAAGGAATCAAGGCTTCGATGCCTTGATTTGCGATCGCACTCAGGACAATAATCGGGACTCCACAGGCTATTGCTTCTACTTCAAGTCCGATCTCCTCAACATTATCGCATAAATCGGCCTTGTTCAAAATGATGACTGGATTAGCGCCACTTTCCCAAACCAAAATCAAATAGCGCTCGATTCTCCTGATATTGAAATCTCCATCTAACCCTGAAACCAAAAATACCCTATCGATGTTGGTGGCAATTATTTGCTCATCTGTTTTTGCACCAGCTATTTTTCGAGAAAATTTGCTTTTTCTCGGCAATATCTCATGAATTGCGGCTCTTTCTTCATCGTTGATGATACTAATTACTACCCAATCTCCTACTGCTGGAAAATCTGTGCGTCCCCCTGCCCGGTGGCGCATTTTCCCGGTTACTTCTGCCGAGATTTCTCCAAATTCAGTGTAGAGAATATAAGTGTTTTTCTGTTCTTGGACGACTCGACCAACAGTATATCCTTGTCGAGAATAGCTGTCAAAGTTTTTGGCAAAAAAACTATTCCAGCCCAATAACTCTAAATTCATTGAAGTTTCCTCGATGTGTGCATATAGTTGCCAAAACGCTCACAGAGGAATTGCGTAAATTAAGATCGCGCATCACGATGATTGAATCAAAAACTCTGTGAGGTTGCTGTGTTGTGTATGAAGGGTGATAGCAGTCTTAATGGCGACAATCTCTGTCATAATTCTTACTCCTTGATGTTAGTCAATCGATTTTAGTCAACAATTTGCCGATCGGGTCTATTGTAACATTATACTACATCAAAAGCAAGCTGTGCAAAATATTGACTTTTGTAATGAGTTAAGGTATATGAAAATTCGGTAAATTGGTCAGCATAGAGTCCCATATAGCGGTTTTCAGTTGCATGAAGTACAGCCTGGGATAGGGGCTCTTCCGTACTTACTATGCTATTTGAGTAGAGGGGGAGAGTGGGAGAGGAGAAAAGAAATAAAAATGTTCTTAAGTGAACAAAAGCATAGCAACTCCGAAAGAGCCGGATCTCTGTACCACAGCCAGATCTAAAAAGCGATATGAAATACATAAACCCCATCGGGAAACCGTAGTATAGTTAAGATGTTGGCCTTTAGACGATCGCATCTGTATAGAACTGTACATTTAGCTTTTAAGGAGTCGAAAAATGCGAATTGCTCAGGATATCACCAAATTGGTCGGCCATACGCCTTTGGTTCAACTCAATCGGGTTCCCCAGTCGGAAGGATGTTTGGCGAGAATTGTTGTGAAGCTGGAAGGGATGAACCCAGCGGCTTCGGTGAAAGACCGCATCGGTGTGAGCATGATCGAAGCAGCTGAGGAAGCTGGACTGATTGAGCCCGGTAAAACTGTTTTAGTCGAACCCACTTCTGGCAACACAGGTATTGCCTTGGCGATGGTGGCAGCTGCCAAAGGCTACAGCTTGATTTTGACTATGCCGGAGACTATGAGCCAGGAACGGCAGAATATGCTGAAAGCCTATGGTGCCAAACTGGAACTGACGCCGGGGTCGGAAGGCATGAAAGGGGCGATTAGGCGTGCGGAAGAAATTGCGGCTGTGACTGCCAATGCTTTTATGCCGCAACAGTTTAACAACCCAGCCAATCCCCAAATCCACCGGGAGACAACAGCTGAGGAAATATGGACTGATACCGATGGGCAAGTGGATATTTTGGTATCTGGAGTTGGTACTGGTGGCACACTTACCGGGGTAGCTGAGGTAATTAAGAAGCGAAAACCCAGTTTTCAGGTAGTTGCCGTTGAACCTCTCAGCAGTGCAGTTATCTCTGGAGGTCACCCTGGATCTCACAAAATTCAAGGGATTGGAGCTGGGTTTATCCCGGAAGTTCTGCGAGTAGAGCTGATTGACGAAGTTGTCACGGTTGCGGATGAGGAGGCGATTTACTACGGTCGCCGATTGGCTAGGGAAGAGGGGTTGCTGTCGGGTATTTCGTCTGGGGCGGCTTTAGCGGCGGCGATTCGGGTTGGCAAACGTGCAGAGAATGCGGGTCGTTTGATTGTGATGGTGCAACCGAGTTATGGCGAACGCTATCTGAGTACGCCGTTGTTCAAGGATTTGGAACTGTTTGAAAGTGCTGCTCTCAATTAAGTGTCGGGACTTACGCATTTCCACAAACGCTCTAATGGGATGCGTTTGTCCTAACAACTTTCACCAGATAGAAATCGATTTTGGATTGTCAGAGGTTACAAATATCCAAGCGTGTATAAAAATTGTCTGCACTCCGCGACCACAGCCCCCATACTAAAGATGCCACCCACGCACCGCAACCGGGAAGGTGGCCTGTGGGGGCATCGCTACTATAATTGAGCGATGAGATGCTCAACCATTCTCCTTTGACGCGCCAACCGACGATATCGCCCATTTTTTCCCAATCTCTTCCCATTTCTTCATAATAGATGCGCTTTTGCACGCTAAAGCCGAAGCGCCCTTTTGAGTACTCGACCCAAAGGCGATCGACTGTGCGTAGGTCAGCGCAGGATAATTTGCTCATACCATCCTCATTTAGCCAGCCTTCATGTTCCCGTCCGGTAGCCTTGAGCATGACCGATCGCGTTTCCTCATCAGCCTCTTTCCACTTGCCAGCTGCCAGCAAGTCACGCAAGCGAGTGTAGTTACCATCGACATCAGACAATTGCATTGCCCACCAAAAAACCTTTTGCCTGTAAGAATTGTAGCCGTTGTCAGTCTTTGGGCATTGGGCAAAAGGGCATTGGGCATGAATGACTAATGACAAAGCAAAGAAAAATGGTAGGGGGTAGCTGGGTAAAATTTTGACCCATTTATCTACCACCTACCACACCTTGAGCTACCTAAAATCGCGCAACCACAAACAATCGTCATTTTGACAGCGGTTGCGAAAATCTAAAAGCAATTAAACAGCATAGGATGCGAAAATACCTAAAGCATCCTAATTCTCTCGGGTCAGCTGTTCGATCGCATCAATCAGTTCTGTTTGCTTAAACGGTTTGCCAATGTAAGCATCCGCACCCACCTTCATTCCCCAATAGCGATCGACTTCTGTAGTTTTTGCCGAACACATAATTACTGGGATGTCCTGCGTCTTTGGTGTTTTTTTTATACGACGGCAGACCTCGTAACCATTCATCTTAGGCAAGAGAACATCCAGTAGTACCACATCCGGCGAAGAATCAAGTATCCGCTCTAAGGCTTCTACGCCATTTCTGGCGGTTGTTACTTGAAAGTCTTTGCCTTCAAGGAACTCTGTTATCATCTGCCGTTGTGCGGTGCTGTCTTCTACAACTAGAATCGTACCCATATAAATTTGTTTTCTGTTATAGAATCAGTTTGTTTCTCATAGCTCCATCTTAGAATTAGTATAGAGAGGCTACATGAGGCGCAAGTCCTGAATCGATCTGGGACTTTAGTCCTAGAGCGGCTTGGGATTGGTGATTTGGCATCGCCCGATCGCAACAACCTCGATTTTTGGTTGTCTAAAACCTTGTGATTAGCTCTCTGACGGCAGCTCGTACATATCTTGTACTGATTCTTCTCGTCAATGTTTTGAGCGAAACCTTGACATTCTCATTGCCAATGGTGTATAAGTTTTTAATTCCCGGTTCCGATTATGATTCGTATTTTGTTAGTTGACGATCAGAGCCTGATCCGTCGGGGGTTAAGCGAATTGCTAAGGTATGAGGATTCCATTGAGGTAGTGGGAGAGGCGGATAACGGCAAAGCTGCTATTTCTCAAGTGGAACTGTTGCAACCGGATGTCGTACTTATGGATATTCGGATGCCTGTGATGGATGGGGTGGCGGCGACTAGGGAAATTTGCCAGCGTTTTCCGCAGACGAAGGTACTGGTGTTGACTATTGATGACGATGATGAGTATGTAGCCAAAGCGTTGCGTTACGGAGCTGCTGGGTATTTGCTTAAGGATACGCCACCGGAAGAGATCGCCCAGGCTATTCGAGTGGTATATAAGGGCTATACTCATTTAGGGCCGGGTTTGGCTAAGAAGATTATGGCACAACTGCCTACGAAATCTCCCAGCCCTCCGCCTGGTTGGAGTGAACTGACGCCTCGTGAGCAGGAAATTTTAAAGTTGATTGCGACTGGTGCAAGCAACCGGGAGATTGCACAAACGCTTTACATTTCTGAGAAGACGGTGAAAAACCACGTCACGAGTATTTTACATCGGTTGAATTTACGCGATCGCACTCAGGTGGCTATTTTTGCTAATTCTTTTCTGCCTTCCCCAGCTAATTAACTTTAAATACAATATATTAAGTCCGTGAATCTGCGGTTGACAAATTTCACTCGCTGAAATTAGGTTGTGTAGCAGCGAATTCAATTCGCTTGCTTTTTGAGAAGCATACTATGAACAATATCTAACATCGGTGGTGGTATGTCCGTAAATCTTTTGACTAAACGGCTCACTCTCGACGACTTCATTTTGGAGATGATGCGTATAGCACCGCAGGATCTCAACTTGGAGCAGCTGCAAGATTTAGTGGCACAGCTAGACTTGAACGATACCTTACTCAGACAACATATCACGTTTTCCGACAAGACTTATGCGCGAAAGCTGCTTTGTCGGACATCCCGGTTTGATATGCTGGTGCTGAGCTGGCATCCAGGTCAGTTTACCACAATTCACGATCATGCGGGAGCTTTGAACGTGACTCGCGTTAGAAGCGGTACGCTGACAGCACGGCTGTTTGAAGTTTACGATAAAAGGTCATCGACAGAACAATTGGTGCGAGTTGGGTCGGAGGAACAGCTGGTCAGGGGTGAGTTAGCATCGGTCGATCGCGATCGCATTCACCAGCTGGCGAATACCTCGGATGAAAAGCTGGTTACCCTGCACGTCTACGCGCACCCGCTTAGCAGTATCAATGTATACTGTCCTAACTCCGGTCAGGTCGATCGCGTTGCTCTCCAATATACCCTAGAACAGTAATTGATAGAAATCCTTGACTAAAAATAACTTGCCGATCTCAATTGCTATTATTGGAGGTGGCTTCAGCGGGTCGATCGTTGCCGCTCATCTGCTCATAAATGCCACTTTTCCCCTCAACATTAAACTGATCGAACGCAGACCCACTTTCGGACGAGGAGTAGCTTATGGAACTAAGTATGGTTGCCATTTACTTAACGTTCCCGCTGCCAAAATGAGCGCTTTTCCCGACGATCCCGAACACTTTCTGCGTTGGGTACAAAAAGAAGAACAAAGTCGGGGTAACCTGATGCCATCAGTCGTAAAGCCAGATACTTTTGTGCCTCGCAAGATTTACGGCGAATACGTTCAAGCTGTCTTGGATGAGGCGGAAGCTGCTGCAAAAGAGAATGTGCAACTGGAGCGGATCAAAAACGAAGCTGTATCAATTTCACCAGATGCCAATGGTGCAACTGTGTCCTTAAGCACTGGTCAAACGCTACGCGCAGACAAGATTGTTCTCGCTTTGGGAAATTTCCCGCCTACCGACCCAGCCATTCAGGATAAATCTTTTTATACCAGTTTGCGCTACGTAAGTTACCCTTGGTCTCCTCATGCGCTTAGCGACATAGACCCGAATGACGCAGTTTTGTTGATCGGATCGGGGTTGACGATGCTGGATTTGGCTGTAGCTTTGAAAGAACAAGGTCACGCAGGTGCGATTCACGTAGTCTCCCGTCACGGGCTGCTGCCTTATCCCCACAAGTTTACCACGCCTTACCCAGCTTTTCTCAGCGTTGAAGGAGCGCCGAAAGCTATTCGGAGTTTAGTTCGTTTAGTGCGTGAGGAAGTCAAGAATGCGATCGCTCGCGGTTATGACTGGCGTGCTGTGCTAGACTCGCTGCGTCCTATCACTCAGCAACTCTGGCAGCAACTGCCTCTAGAGGAACAGCGACGCTTTCTACGCCACGTTCGCATTTACTGGGAAGTGCATCGTCACCGCGTTTCGCCGGGAGTTGCCGATATTGTTGCCGAAATGCTGCACTCAGAGCAAATGGTAGTTCATGCAGGTCGCATTCAAGCTTACGATGAAGATGATGAGGCGGTAGATGTGGCGATTCGCAAGCGGCATACTACAGACATTGAGGTAGTGCGGGTGGCGCGGGTAATTAACAGCACTGGTACGGAGTGCGATTATCGAAAATTTGGACATCCGCTCATCCAAAATTTGCGATCGCACGGTTTCATTCGTTCCGATGCTTTGGCGATCGGTTTGGATGTTTCCCCCAATGGCGCTTTACTGGATGTTGATGGTGTGGTTTCCCAAATTTTATATACTCTGGGGCCACCTCGACAAGGACGCCTTTGGGAGACTACTGCTGTTCCCGAAATTCGGGTGCAAGCTCAAGAGTTAGCTCAAGAGTTATTGCGATCGAGGAATTATAGCTAGGGACTAGGGGCTAGGGGCTAGGGGCTAGGGAAGAGGGAAGAGGGAAAAGCTTACTCCGTAAGGGATTATGAACCAGAGGTAAGAGTTGGAGTTGCCCTAACCG
>NZ_JAIQZM010000074.1 GCF_023333595.1 Argonema galeatum A003/A1 | reverse complement strand
GCGAAGCATTCCGTGAATAATTTGTTGGTTGAACCCAAAGATCTTTGACGGAATGCGAAAGCCCCTACAGGGATAAATAAAAAAAGCTCTGTCTGTGACCGTGCTGAGTATAGTGTCACTCGGTTTCATCGGTAGGCCAATAAACTTCTGAATCTAAACGAGAAGGGTCGCCATTTCGGTGGGTAGGAAGTTCGCGATTAGTGTCAGAAGCGCGATGGGACGATGTTGTGGATTGCTCGTAAAAATCCAAACTATTTCTTTGAGAGGCGGGTAGAGGTGCTGGATTTGACCGCCGCCCGATTGAGGAGCTAGGTTGGCGGCCAGTAAAGGTTTTCCAAGCGGTTTTGATCCCAGTCAAGACGCTGCGGGTAGTAGCTTGCACTTTTTTTGCCTGCGTCTTTGCTGAGACAACGCTTTGCTCAACTTGTTTAACAGTTTGACCGGCGCTTTTAACTCCATCGCTGACATCATCGGTTAAGTCGCTAATTTCCATCCCAGTCAGGCGAATAGCTGACAAGGTGGGGGGCAATTCGCGAGATAGGGTTTCAGCTAATTTTTCCACGCTGCGAGCGGCGCGTGCGATCTCTTGCAAAGCTGGTATAGCGGCTACCAAAACAGCCGTGAGACTGATGGCAACTAGCAAAATGGAAAATCCTAGCCAAAATAGGGGGTTGATCACAGGAGTTGAGCTTAAAGCAAGGGTTATTTTTCTGGTTCTCTCAGGGTTTCTGTGGATGTAATGTTTTGGTTGGCCACCTTAGTCCCTGAAGCATACGAATTCGAGTATAGATCTTCTACCGAATCTGGAGATGGACTTCGATCGGAAGACGCTGCGACTTCTGTCCGTTCAAATCCTTGGTGTTCTCTAGATCCTGCCTCTAAACCAGCTGAGATGGCTTCTTTGAGTCGCGCTAGGGTGCCATCCCAGTTCCGCACTGCTGTCTCGGAGAGGCGGTCTGCTTGCAGCTGTACGGTGGTAGAAAGGTCTTCCGCCAACTCCGGTAGGGCGTCGGCAGATTTTTTGAGCAGAAGTCGCGTTTCTCTGCCGGTGCGCGGTGCTATTAGTAAGCCGGTGATTGTGCCGATCGCTGCTCCGAGTAGCATACCGCCAATAAAAGCTCCAGAACGGTTATCTGACATTTTCGAGTCTCTATCCTTAAACCCATTTTAGGCGGGTTTCTAAATTAGCTAATAATCGCTCTTTGGGAGATAAGCTGTCGCGCACTTAAATTTTACTCTGGACGGGCAAGATGCCCATCCCACAAGAATCTTATCAAAGTTGACTGTAAAATTAGATGCACAGCAGCTTATCTGAGGTACGGTATACGATCGCAAAAGTGTTTTCGCTCTTGCTCTAGCACTCGCTAGCACTATTTATTTCGTAACTTTACAGACAATTTCGACACTTTTTTCGGGGATTTAGGCTGCCTTGCCAGTTTACTTCGGCCTTGCCAGACTTTGCCTACCAGACTGAGTAATCCCAGAATTTGCTGCAATTGTTTTAACTGAAGTTCCAGCAGCTGATACCGCGATCGCACCGCCGATACACCCGTCTGACCTTTGGAAATTGCATTAGGTGCCCCATGCAGCACCTTATAGGTGCTGCGTTCTGCTGCAAGTATGCCTTTTGCTGCATTTGCTACCACCCGCCGGAGTTTCCAAATGCGCCAAGCAATGTAAAAGTTGATTAAAGCGATGAGTGTGTTGAGGACTACAACGACTGTTACCATTTTTTCCTTTTGGCAACAAACTCATGTAGTTTGAGTGTGAGTCGGCTGCTGGACTAATGATAGCTGTACTTGTTGCGGTGTTTCCACTAATTATCCTTGGTGTTGGCCTTAACCATCATCCTAATCTGAAAAAATAAATTCCAAGTTCCGGGCTAATTATGTAAACGTCAATTGTTCGATTTCTGGCAATATCTTCTGTAATAACAGACTCATAACCCCAACCTCCTCAGATTTTCTCGAATTGCTCTTTCTAATCTAGCGCTTTCCGCAAACTGCTTCCCATTTCTCTAGGATGTCGTTTATTATGGAATAAAATATAGCGTTTAATCCAATTAATGTAGCTTTTTTCCGTTTTGTAAGAGTAATGTTTCAGACGAATGACATCACTTACTTGTTCAAGGAGTTTTTTGGGAAGTTGTTCCATAAGATGAGATCCAGAATGTTTCTTGATAGTATGACTATCTGGTATGTTATCCCGAAAGTTTCTGGTTGTTATCGGAGAATATACGGAATGTTTCTAGCTATCATCCTCCTATGGGGTGATTATCCCGAAAGTTTAGGCTTTGTGTTCCACCGGGGTTGACAAGACGGAAAGTTTCGGGATAATAAATAGTTGGGTACTCGTAGGCTATATCAAAAGTCCGCATTGATTGATGCTCTTGAAGTGATGCTCTTGAAGAGGTTTCGGTTATGAAATATAGGGTTACAGTATTGAACAACGAGTGGTCGCGCAAGCTTTAGTAAAGCAAGAGGAATGTATGTCAGCCTTTGATCCAGCACAGTTCGTTAATCGCATTGGGCAACGGCTTGTATGGGAGTTCGCAGATGCAAGCGAGGCTGGTACGCCTGGACTGATTGGCAGCGCGCGCGAACATCCGGCACGTATGCAACTCGTGAAATTATTACCTACTTATGTATCTATAGGAACTGGTTTGCTAATCGATAGCGATCGTGGGCAAAGCAAACAACAAGATATTGTTATGTTCGAGCGTGACTTTTGCCCTGTCTACTCAATTAATGACGATCCGAATGCTACCTATTTTCCAATTGAGGGCGTTATTGCAAACGGTGAAGTGAAGAGTTCGGTTAATAAAAGCGTTTTATTCGAGGCATTGGATAATATTAGGTCAGCT
Source organism: Argonema galeatum A003/A1 (assembly GCF_023333595.1). Lineage (GTDB taxonomy): Bacteria > Cyanobacteriota > Cyanobacteriia > Cyanobacteriales > Aerosakkonemataceae > Argonema > Argonema galeatum. Next base: position 8,067 of record NZ_JAIQZM010000074.1, on the reverse strand, counting down.
AAGTCGCTTCGCAGGTATGTTCACAGGACTGATGAAGGACTTGGACATCTTGCCTCCTTTAGAAATTTCGGGATGGCGGTTTCCTTCGCCGCCACACCTAGTGATGAATTCAATCAAGATATCAATTTTAGGGATCAGATTTATAGCTTTATTCTTTGTAACTCATTTACCAATAGTCCAGATGCAGTTTTGAACAATCTCGTGGAATATCAACGCCGTCACGGACACGAATGTATGCCTAATATTATAATATCTCTGAATAACGGATTTATTCAGGGTATGCAGTCGAACAACATGAGCCTACAGTTCTCATTGCTCACCTCTGATAGCTTCTCATTTGTGCCAGAAAAGGATCGGTGCTTTGCGTACTTAGTCAATGAGCTACGACAACATGTCCGCGAAGCTCGCACTGTCCCGCTTCAAGCACTTGACCGTTATATGATATCTCTCAATGGCGCACTACCGTCTTGCCGAGCGCGTCGTTTTGAAATTCGGTAGTGCGATCGCCGATCTTGTAGGGTGCGTTAACGGAGTGTAACGCACCATCAAATATATACAAATGTAACGCACCATCTTTATGTTAATTTAAGGTGTGTTACGCTGTCGCTAACACACCCTACGACTGCTAATCATCCCAAGATCCTTGAGGTTTTTCCTTTCTGCCATCTTTACCCCAATCTGGCGGATAAATTCCCTGAGCAATAAACCGATGAATACTGGAATACTGCCAATCTTTGGGATTTTCACACAATCCATGTCGAACCGGATTATCATGAATATAATCACAATGGAGCGCAAAATCCCGTTCATCCCGAATTAAATGATCCCAAAAGCGACGTTGCCAAAGATTACTTTCTCCTCGCTTTTGTCGTGATTGAGAAACGGCTCGATTAACCCCTAATGCTTGTCCATAATGTTTGGTAACATAAGTTTTAATTAAGCGCAATCTCACCGACAAATCCTTATCATCAGGGGGTAAAGTCCACAAACAATGGAAATGATCGGGTAATAAAACAAAAGCATCAATACAAAAAGGATATTTTTCCTTTACTTTTTTTATTGCTTCTCGGAGAGCTTTTCTCCCTATGTCACTACAAAGCCAAGAATCTCTTTGATAAGTGACTTGTGTGATGAAATATGTACCTCCAGAAACATTAGGTCTTCGATAATTAGGCATAGGGAGCTAGTTAGGGTGAAATTAAATTATTCTTAAATTATTTATTGTATTGTCATATTGGTTGGTGCGTTACGCTATCGCTAACACACCCTACAGTGCGATCGCAACTCCTTAATCTCTAATTTACCCAAAAAAATAGAATATAGTATCACACGAGTAGAAAGGGCAAGTTTCAACCACCATCCCAACTAGGGATGGGTTGAAAGGCAAGTTAAGGTATTTGTGTTTGTATAAGTTTGATGCCAGGACGGAGATTTGAACTCCGGACACGAGGATTTTCAGTCCTCTGCTCTACCAACTGAGCTATCCCGGCAAGCTGTTTTTTCAGCGCTTAAACAATATAGCAAACTTATCGGGGTTTTGGCAAGCCCTTATGAGGAAGATTGACAAAATAATTTTATAGCGGTTTGCGCTTGGATGAGGTCAAAGATTTTTGGCCCACTCTCCAGCAATTCTTGAAGATTTATTAAAATATATCTGAATATCTGTTCATACGTTATAGTGAGAAAAGAATCGATCGCGAGAAAACATCTTATGACTACCGTAACCTCAATGAAATGTGCTTGTGAGCCTTGCCTTTGCAATGTCTCAATCAGCGACGCAGTGCAAAAAGATGGCAAGTACTATTGCAGCGACGCTTGTGCAAACGGTCACACCGATCGCACAGGCTGCGGTCATCACGGTTGTGGCTGCTAAAGGAATGTAGGGTGGGCATTGTCCACCCTACTAAGCAGTTTCAGGTAGCCCATATTTTGAGCTTAATCAAGCCAGTAACGGCTAAGAACACGAAAAACTGAACTAAAACGATACTGGGGCCAGAAGCCCAGTTGAAAATACCGGACAACAGTATGCCGATAATGCTGCTGACGATACCTATAATCGCAGAGAGTGCTAGAAAGCGGTTAAATTGGTTACTCAGCAATTTAGCAGCAGAAGCTGGGATTACTAGAAAAGCATTCACCAGTAAAATGCCGATCGCTTTGGTTGCCAAGGCGACTGTTAGAGACAGCAGTACGACAAACAAGTAGCGGTGTAACTGGACTGGGATGCCTTGAACTTTGGCTACAGCGGGATTAAGCGTCAACAGGATTTGCTGCTGTAGCGTTGATAGCAGATAGATTGCAGCACTCAGGACTAACATCAGCGTGAGTACTATGTCAATCTGGTCGATCGCCAGAATATCCCCAAACAGGACATTCATCAAGCCGCCGCGATAGCCTTTAATCAAGCCACTGAGGATAATGCCGACTGCCAAAGTTCCCGATAGTACAACGTTGAGGATGTTGTCGCTGGCTAAATCCGTTTGGTCGATTAAATAGAGTACCGCTAAACCAAAAGCGAGAGTGAAAGGCAGCAGCATCCAGGTGGGGTTTAATTGTAGCAAAACACCTAAAACAATTCCCACCAAAGCTGAGTGACCGACCGCATGGCTGAAAAAAGACAATTGTCGCAGGGTGACGAAGCAACCTAGTAAGCCTCCCAGCAATCCCATCAAGACGCCGCCTGCGATCGCACGCTGCATAAAAGGAAACTGTAGCAGTTCCATCAAGTTACCGCCATCAGTCACGGCCAATAAGCTAGCATGATAGTGAGCAAGTTCGTTCAGGGAAATCATTATCGAAACACCCATTCCAATACAAAAGACATAAAAATTAATTTCACTTGTAACTTTAATATGTCAATTCAGCCAAGCTTTAATGGTGTCGTAACTAATCTCGTTAAGCAGCAAGAAAGCCTCACCTGTCATCCGCCACACGCCGTTGAGATTGAAGATGTTCAAGATCTTCAGCAGGAAATCCTTAATACAGACAAAGCTCAGCGCATGGCAGAGTTTTTTAGTTTATTGGGAGATGCCAATCGGCTGCGAATTCTCTCAATTTTAGCAGTAAAAGAACTCTGCGTTTGCGATTTGGCAGTAGCGCTAGAGATGAGTGAATCAGCAGTTTCCCATCAAATGCGCGTCTTACGGACAATGCGATTAGTGAGTTACCGCAAACAAGGACGAAATGTTTTTTATCGCCTTCTAGATCATCATGTATTAGAACTTTATCGATCGGTTGCAGAACATTTGGATGAAACGGCTTAAATTTTGTATTTTGGATTTTAAATCTAAAATCTAAAAGGCTACCAGTCATTCGCCAGGACAGTGGAACCCCACCCCCAACCCCTCCCCGCAACAGGGAGGGGAGTATTTCTCCCCCCTCTCCTCTGGAGGAGAGGGGGGTTAGGGGGGTGAGGTTTCTTCTGGTAATGGTTGGTAGCCATCTAAAATCTAAAATTAATGTCTGTGTTGATAGCGACTGAAGGCTGGGCCGTAAGTCGCTAGCAAGTTTTCGGGGGAAAGAATAGTATCTGGCGTTCCGGAACAAACTAATGTTTGGTTGAGACAGAGGACGCGATCGCAGTGGCGGTTCACCATATCTAAATCGTGAGAAATTTGTAGCACTGTCCAACGTTGTTCGTTCTTCAGTTCATTCAACAAAGTGTAAAAATCGGCTTCTCCTGAAACGTCCAATCCGGCAAACGCCTCATCCAGTACCAATAACCGCCGGGGACTCACCAAGCAGTAAGCCAATAATACCCGCTTTAGTTCGCCACCGCTGAGAGTGCCGATCGCTTGCTTGCGTAGGTGGTAGGCATTCACTCGGTGCAATGCTTGTGCGATCGCCTCTGCTTTTTCCGGATTCTCCCAGATCGAAGAAAAAGGAAAAAAGGAAAAATCTTTCTTTTTCCTTCCCCCTTTTTTAAGGGGGGGTAGGGGGGGATCGCCTTCATGCCGGGTTACGCCATTTTGTCTTTCATTCTCCCATCCCAGTCCTACCAATTCAGCAACAGAAATGGGAAAACTGCGATCGAATATAAAATGTTGAGGAATGTAGCCAATCTGACGCTGCCGACGCCCTAGCTGTTTGACTGGCAGACCAAAAATCTCTACTTTTCCAGCAGTGTGCGGCATCAGGTCTAGAATTGCTTGCACAAGCGTACTTTTCCCCGAACCATTCGGGCCGATCACTGCCGTATCTGTTCCAGGTAGCAGTTCAAAAGAGACATCCCGAATAGCTTGGTAGGTTCCCCGGTACACCGTTAAGCCTTCTACCTTCAAAACGGGGAGTGACTCAAAATTCATTTCATCCAATTTAACTTTATTAATTACAAACTCAAAACTTTTTAATCTACCGACAAGCAGATTCAAGGGTTTGCAGATTGGTTTTCATCGCAGTGAAGTAATGCTGCGGATCTAGTGGCCCAATTTCCAGAGAATCCAGCGGGCGGAGGGTCAAATTCAAATCTTGGGAAAGACTTTTGAGCAATTTGTTGTCTACCCCAGGTTCCCCAAACAAAGCCTTTACTTTGTACTGTTTTACGGCTGCGATCGTCTTTTGGATATCTGTTGGTGAAAGTTGATCTTCGGGAATTTCAACTACAGCAACCTGTTTGAGTTGATACCGCTGTGCCAAGTAAGGATAAGCATCGTGGAAGGTAACAAAGGTGCAATTGGGATATCGCTGCAAACTCTGCTTAAACTGGCGATCGATTTCTTGCAGTTGCTCAATATAGGCGCTAGCATTAGCTTGATAGCCTGCTTTATTTGCTGGATCTGCTGCAATTAAACCATCGCGAATATTTTCTACCTGTTTGATTGCCAATACCGGATCTAGCCAAACATGAGGATTGCCAGCTTCACGATCGTGGTCGTTGTCTGCTTTTTCGGTTGGTTTAACGACGGGCGAGATTTCCTGCAAAGGTTTAATGCCATTCGACGCTTCAATCTCTTTTAGCTTCGTATTTTGGGCGTTTTTCACGGTATTTTCGAGAAATTCTTCCAAACCGAAGCCATTTTTGACCAGCACATCAGCTTGCGCTAAAGCCTGCACATCCTTTGGCGTTGCCTGGTACTCATGCACTTCCGTACCCGGCGGCACCAAAACTTCTACCTTCGCCAAATCCCCCGCAACTGCCTTGGTGAACCAGTATATGGGCAAAAATGTCGCCACAACTTTGAGTTGTTGCGACTGTGGGGAAGACTCGGTGGTGGGAGACACGGGTGCCGAATTAGATTGGTTACAGCCAGTTGCGGCTAATACAGGCAGCAGCAAGGCGATTAACAATCCTTGCAAATTAGGGCGCATCACGGTTTTTCTCCTGGGAAGGCGAGTCAGAGGTCTATCGATTTTGGATTCTAGGATTTTGGATTGACTCTGACACAGATGTAATGAGAATCGATCTAAATTCTAAACTAGATGCGAGAATAAATCTCATTCTACTACAGGATTCTTCTTCGCCAAGACAACAGACACTCCCATAGGGTCGAATTCGCACTTGGCTATAGAACAGGACTTACGCAAAAATCCTGATTTTGCCCCCCTTGCCAGGGCCCCCCAAATCTGGGGGGAGAAAAAACTTATTCCCCCAGATTTGGGGGGTTAGGGGGGCAAATGCCTAAGTCCTATTGAAATCAGATATCATTAAGTCTTACCGAAAAAGACCTTTTGTCTGGATACGGCGATACGATCGGCCCAAAGAGCATTTTCAAACGAATGCTGATAATCTGGAATCGGTGTGAGGAGTAAAAGGTTCAATATGTTAAAACTTTTGTGCAATTATCTGCTATTGAGCCCAGCGGTACTGGGTGCGACACTAGCGATCGCAGCAGCAACAATCCCAGCGTCCTACGCAGACGAAATCCCAGCGACACCTCAAGTGGGGGTTCCCGCCTCCCCCGATGCGACAAGCACTTTAGATCAAATCAACCGCTACAACAGCCAAAAACCTAAAAACTCTCTGTCTCAAGTAACCTCGGTTTCGCAACTGCGGGACGTTCAACCGACAGACTGGGCATTTCAAGCCCTACAATCTCTTGTTGAGCGCTACGGTTGTATTGAAGGTTATCCCGATCGCACTTATCGCGGCAACCGCGCCTTGACCCGCTATGAATTTGCCGCTGGCTTAAATTCTTGCTTAAACCGGATACAAGAATTGATTGCGGCAGCAGGAGGCGGTGGGATAAGTACAGAGGAAATAGCCACCCTCCGGCGATTGCAAGAAGAATTTAGGGCTGAACTCACTACCCTGCGCGGTCGCGTGGATGCACTGGAAGCACGCGCAACGCGACTGGAAGCACAGCAATTTTCCACGACTACGAAACTTGCCGGAGAAGCGATTTTTGCGGTGGCAGGTATCGTCAAAGGAGATGATGCTTTTGGCCGCGAGATAGACAACCAACCTATTTTTGCCGATCGCGTTCGCCTCAACTTTGAAACCAGCTTTACCGGCAGAGACAGGTTGAGAACGCGACTGCAAGCAAGTAATCTGGGTGCGTTTTCTGCGACTTCCACCTTAACCCCGGAAGGCGATTTATCTTTTGGTGGTGGCCCTTTTGAGCAATCGGGCAATAATGATATCGTCCTGGATGAGTTGTCCTACACTTTTCCTTTAGGCAAACGCACTGAGGTCGTGATCGGCGCAAATGCTACCGGATCGGATAGCTTTGCCAACACCCTAAACGTCCTGGATGGAGATGGCGGAAGCGGTGCTTTGTCTCGCTTTGGCACGCGCCACGCTATTTATTATCTGGCGGATGGCGCTGGCATAGGGCTCAGGCACGAGTTAAACGATAACATTGAAATCAGTTTGGGCTATCAAGGCACCGCAGTCAACGATCCGAGAGATGGCAGCGGTTTGTTTGATGGGCCTTACGGTGCGCTGGCACAGGTTGTGTTTAAGCCGGGTGCTGGCTTCCAACTGGGTTTGACTTACGTTCACTCCTACAACAGGGATCTCGGAACTGGCAGTCGGGTTGCTAATTTGCGATCGACTTTAGCAGCTTCCACGCCGTTTGCTGGTGATAACAATTTGCCAATTTCCAGCAACTCCTACGGTGTCGAGCTATCGTGGCAACTAGCCCGTAATTTTGTGATCGGCGGTTGGGCTGGCTACACGAATACTCGCACTCTTTCTACGCTGGGCGGACAAATTAACCGTGGCAATATCGATATCTTTAACGGTGCCGTTACCCTTGGTTTTCCAGACCTGGGTAAGAAAGGCAACCTTGGAGGTATCATCCTGGGTATTGAGCCGATCGCTGACGCCAGTGCTAATCTATCCAACGATTTATTTAATGCTGGTTTAGGTGGCGACGATGACGACCCTTCATACCACATAGAAGGGTTCTACCAAATCCAAGTGAGCGATAATATCTCTATTACGCCTGGGGTTATCTGGCTCACGGCTCCAGACCACAACAAGAACAACGATGATGTGATTATCGGTACGATCCGAACGACGTTTAGTTTCTAGTCATTGGTCATTGGTCATATCCTGTCCGGTTGCATCGGTGGTACATCAACGAGTTACCAAAATTGTCTGTTGTTATCGATGGTTAAATTTTAACCGCAGATGAAGACAGATGAACGCAGATGAACGCAGATATGAAAAGGCGAATCTTTCAACTAATGACCAATGACTAATGACTAATATCAAGATAAAAAAATACCAGCCTCTTCAAAGACTGGTTTGACAAATTAAATACGTTGTGTTGTCGCTTGAATTTGAGGAAACCCGAACTGTGCGTTCCCAAGTTCACAGTGGGTAAAGCTCTGTAAACTTATTGTAACATGAGAAACAACTTTACAAAAGTTTACTTTAAAGAATTTACTTCTTTAGGCAGAGGTTATTTCTGTGTCCCTCTATTTATATAGTCTACGCGACTACGGCGAAATTCCACCGTTAAAATACGTAAATCTGATATTAATTTTGGTCACTTCGCGTGATATACTGAGCGGTCCCTTCCCGCCAGAAGATTATCTATCATTCTTTTTCCCCTCTGCCCCTCTGCCCCTCTGCCCCTCTGCCCCTCTGCCCCTCTGCCCCTCTGCCCCTCTGCCCCTCTG
>NZ_JAIQZM010000073.1 GCF_023333595.1 Argonema galeatum A003/A1 | reverse complement strand
AAAAGTCAAAAGTCAAAAGTCAAAAGTCAAAAGTCAAAAGTCAAAAGTCAAAAGTCAAAAGTCAAAAGTCAAAAGTCAAAAGGGGAGTGAGTAGGCGGCTAGGGGCTAGGCTTCGACGTGAGACGTTCGGCGAGCGCTCAGGCTTCGACGTGAGCGACTTCGGCGTGACACTTCGGCAAGCTCAGTGCGGAGACGCTCAGTCGAACGGGAAGAGGGGAAGAGGGGCAGAGGAGATATTATGAACAGTGAAGTGGGAACATCTATAAAATCGTTATTTTGCTCCGACTATCCACGCTAAACTAAGGTGTACCCGGAGTATAGTTTAATTCCCGTTATTTATCTGTTGTGACTGTAAGTCTGTACCCTGCTGAATCTAAGCTAAAAAGCTGGCCTGGTCTGATCGAAGCGTACCGTCCGTATCTGCCAGTAACGTCAACTACGCCGGTTATTACCCTGCTGGAGGGTAATACCCCCCTGATTCCCATTCCGGCGATCGCATCTCTGATTGGCAGACAGGTGCAAGTTTTTGTCAAGTTTGACGGCCTCAATCCCACCGGCAGTTTCAAAGACCGGGGGATGACTATGGCTATCTCTAAAGCTAAGGAAGCAGGTGCCAAAGCAGTCATCTGTGCCAGCACCGGCAATACCTCGGCTTCAGCAGCTGCCTATGCGCGGCGCGGCGGAATGCGGGCGTTTGTGCTGATACCCGATGGTTATGTGGCCCTGGGTAAGTTAGCGCAAGCTTTGCTTTACGGCGCAGAAGTGCTGGCAATTAAAGGAAATTTTGACCAAGCGCTCAAAATTGTGCGCGAAATGGCGGCAAGCTACCCGGTTACATTGGTAAACTCAGTCAATCCGTACCGACTGGAAGGCCAGAAAACGGCGGCTTTTGAGGTGGTAGATGCCCTGGGTGACGCACCCGATTGGCTTTGTATCCCCGTCGGAAATGCCGGAAATATAACTGCATATTGGATGGGGTTTTGTCAATACCATCAAGAGGGGAAATGCGATCGCTTGCCGCGCATGATGGGATTTCAGGCCGCAGGCGCGGCTCCCATCGTGACTGGTAAGGCGGTGGCAGACCCAGAAACGGTAGCAACTGCTATTCGCATCGGCAACCCAGCAAATTGGGAAAGAGCGATCGCAGCTCAAGAAGCAAGCGTTGGGTCATTCGCAGCCGTCACAGATGAGGAAATTTTGGACGCTTATCGCCTGCTAGCTTCTCACGAAGGAATTTTCTGCGAACCCGCCAGTGCAGCTTCCGTAGCTGGGATGCTGAAAGTTAAAGACCAGATCCCAACCGGGGCAACTGTGGTTTGCGTCCTCACCGGCAACGGACTCAAAGACCCCGACACAGCGATTAAACACTGTCGAAATCAGTTCAAGGCCGGGGTGGAGCCGGTCTTGTCGGCGGTAGCTGAAGCGATGGGTTTTTAGGAGATTCTGGCAGATTGGCGCGGTCAGTAGAGGCGCGATTAATCGCTTCTCTACCAGGCGGGGTTGCTTTAAGCTCATCTGGGTTAGTGCCTCGGTGTTTGGCTAAAAGATCGATCGTATCGCCCAAGGCAGTGGTTAAGCTTTGGCGTGTGCGATCGTGAGCCTCTCGTTCTGCTTTCAAAGCGATCGCGGTGCGATCGCGCTCGATCAGTACTTCTAACAGTTTCTGCTTCAATTCCCCAATACTTTGGAGTTGTTCTGTTCCTTGGACACTAGCAGACACATCTTTAGCTTCATTAAGTTTTGCAACAATATCAGCCTTGAGTTGCTGGATTTCTGCCTTGAGCGTTTCTATCATTTGCTGTGATACCTTAGCCTCAGCACGGCGTTGCTGAGCTTCGGTATTATAAAGTTGACTCCAGTGGGCAGCGCTATCTAAGGCAGCATCGCGATCGCTTTGAGCTTCCGCCACTTGTTGTCGCAGCGCCTGAATCTCCCCTATCCATTGCTTTACATCGTTGTTCATTTCTTATTTCTGAGTTGTTAGTTTATGACTTACCCACTGTCGCGAAAGAAACCGGGTTTCGAGACTGATAACCATCGCTGAAACGACGTATTCGCGTAATATTACCGATTTCTGCGATCGTCCTGTAGTTGTTACTTTGTACGATTGGCACTGCCCACCATCAGTTGTTAGATTCACGCACTATAAAAATATGCTACTTGCCCGTTTTTTTCGTTTTTTTCGGCACTTAAATTGGCGAACCCTCAAGAAAACTCTCCAGCGTGCCGGACAACGACGGTTTCCCGGACTTGCGGCGGAAATGACTTACAACGCCATGTTAGCCCTGTTTCCATCCATTTTGGCGCTCCTGACCGCGATCGGGTTGTTTGAATCGTTACAATCTAGCTTTAAATACCTAACTGTACAATTAGGTAGCATTGCCCCTAAAGAAGCTCTGTTCCTAATTAATGGTTTTACAGATACTATCAGCCTCAGCCAAAACAAAGGGCTGTTTTCTCTCAGCTTTATTGTGGCGCTGTGGACAGCCTCTGGAGCGCTGAGTGCCGCTATGGAAGCCCTCGATCAAATCAATCGAATTCCTCCAGAGCAGAAGCGACCCTTTTGGAAAGCCAAGTTAGTTTCTCTTGCACTCACAATTGGCACAATTTTACTACTGATTGCCGCATCGTTCCTGGTTTTTATCAGCGACCTGATTGTACAGATGGTGGCCCGCCAATCTGGTAATCTGGAACCAGGACTGCTATCAATTTGGAGACTTTTGAGTTGGCCTACAGCTTTAGTAATTATTGCATCTGCGATCGCCTTTATCTATCGCTACGGCCCCAGCCGCTGGGCTCCGGGAATGCCGATTATGCCAGGTGCGATCGTCGCCGCAGTCTCTTGGGCTATTTTATCAGCTTTCTTTCGGCTTTACGTATCCAACTTCGGCAATTACAACGCCGCCTATGGTGCTATCGGTGCAGTGATCGTATTAATGTTATGGCTAAACTTAACTTCTTTAGTGATGCTATTTGGCGCTCAGTTAAATGTTAGCGTAGGAGAAGCCATGCAACGCAGAATAAAAAATTAAAAAAATTGCTCTCTTACCTTCCTCCTTTTCAAAGCCATGTCCAATTTCCATGACCCTAAAGCTATCACCTTAAAGCGCCTTCGCAGCATAAGCAATTTGCTCGACAATGCCATTCCCATTCCCGGTACAAACTATCGTGTAGGCATCGATCCTATCTTAGGATTAATACCGGGCGGCGGAGATACAATTTCAGCATTTCTATCCGCTTACATTGTCCTGGAATCGGCTCAATTGGGCATACCGCGAGAAGCTTTGATGCGGATGGTATACAATATTATCCTCGATACGGTGCTGGGTTCTGTACCAGTGGTTGGAGATTTATTCGACGCCACCTGGAAAGCTAATGTTAAAAACATCGCTTTGCTGGAATCTCACTTAGCTTCCCCTATACCTAGTAAAAAGGTAGACAGGGTATTTATCATCCTTCTGTTAGTTGGATTAATCCTGATTGTGATGGCGATAAGCTTTTTAAGTGTAGTGGTTTTTCGACTGTTACTCGGTCTGTTTACAGGCAACTAAGTTAAGATAAATTAAAATAATGAAAGATTGGTGGCAAATCGCATTCCCAAAAGGGCGTCAAACTCTGACAATTACTGATGCTAGCGGACATCCCGTAAAAATAGCTTATGGCGAAAAAGGAACGGGAAAACCACTATTTTTAGTACATGGTATTGGCAGTTGGAGCTATGGTTGGCGTCATACCATTGAACCACTATCGAAATATTTTCGAGTGATTTGTTTTGATGCCAAAGGACATGGCTTTTCCGATAAACCATTGTATTCCGAAGAATTGGCTCATCAAAGTATTGAAATGGAGCAGATTATTCGAGCTTTATGCGATGAACCTGCTGTCGTAGTAGCGCAATCATTAGGGGCGCTAATAACACTTGCTTTGGCTGAAAATAATCCAGAGTTATTCGCTCGATTAGTCGTGATTAATGTACCCATTTTTCCTAAAGAACTTCCAACTTTGTGGATGCAATTGCTAGCTGCTTTACCTATAGATTTAGTCCGTGCTGTCGATAATTTGCGGCTAGCAAATACATTTGCGCCACTATTGCGACAGATGGTAATGTTTGGGCGTCACGAAGTTGTTGTAGATCCGGAACAAATAACAGATGAAGAAGTGTACTGGATTACTTATCCGTATATTGAATTACCCAATACAATTACCAAAACTGCTGAGGATTTACAACACGCTGCTCAAGAAATCGATCGATCGCTCCATAACCAACCAAATATCATATACACTATTCAAGAGAATTTGTCAAGAATAACTTGTCCTACTCTAATTTTATGGGGCGAACAAGACAGATGGTTTCCCGCTAGCAATGGGGAAAAATTACACGCCCGTTTACCTAATTCCAGGTTACAAATTCTGCCAAATTGCGGTCACGATGCGGCGGGGGGTTCTCCAGAAGCAGTGAATGCAGCGATTCTTGAGTTTTTGCGGGATACCGATTTTCTCGATAGGGCAGATGTATCTCAAAGCTCACCTTCTAGAACACCGATTCACTAATGCTTGGTGGTGCGTTTTTAGCTTGTAGGGGCGTTCGCTCTATCGTGCCGGAGGCATTAGCAAACGGGTGTGAAAGTCTTTGACTGTTAGCCATAAATTATCAGCCCCAATGAATCGCGCATCCGCGCCGCAAGAGCGAACGCCCCTACAAAATTGGGATGCTCCCCTATAAAAATGGAGTTAGCCTAAACCCAAGGCTTTGGAAATCAACGGGAATAGCTTGTTAGCAGCTTCAACTAATGTTGCAGCAGTAGGCAATCCAGCAATTGTGCCTTTCAAAATCTTAATTAGCGGATCGCCTGCTCCAAGTTCTCCAGACGTTCCCCTTTAAACAGCTTACTGTAGGCAATGCCCAAATTGGTTTGAATGCCAGCCCATTGCTCTGGGAAAGCTTCCTGGGTATACACTTCTAAAGCAGCACGATGATAGCGTATTGCCTGCTCCAAGTTGTCTGCCTGTTCTCCTTGATGCCGCCGAATGTACGCAAGTCCTAGATTATATTGGATTCTAGCCCAGTCTTCTGGAAAAGCTTCACGGGTATAAACTTGCAAAGCATTGTGATAGCAGGCAATCGCTTTTTCCATATTTTTTGACTGTTCACCAAAGCGGCGTTCGCTGTAAGCCGCCGCCAGATTGCTTTGGGTTCTAGCCCAGTCTTCTGGAAAAGCTTCACGGGTAGAAACCAGCAAGGCATTCTCATAGTAGGCGATCGCTTGTTCCAGATTCTTTGACCGATCGCCAAGGAGACGTTCGCTGTAAGCAGCCGCCAGATTATTTTGGATACTGGCCCATTTTTCTGGGAAAGCTTCGCGGCTATAAACCTGCAAGGCATTATCATAGCAGGCGATCGCTTGTTCCAGATTCATTGACCGATCGCCACGGATGCGTTGGCTGTAAGCATTCCCTATATTTATTTGCGCCATTGCCCATTGTTGTGGGAAAGCTTCGGGGGTAAAAATCTCCCACGCATTCTTATAGCAGGCGATCGCTTGTTCCAGGTTCTCTGCACGATCTCCAAGAGGTCGCTGACGATAGACGCTTCCTAGATTATTTTGGATACTAGCCCATTGTTCTGGGAAAACTTTGCGGCTATAAACCTCCAAGGCATTCTGATAACAGTTGAGCGCAACTTCCAGATTTTCTGCCCGTTTCCCTCGGATTCGCTCAACGTAGGCATTACCCAAATTGGTTTGAATATCAGCCCATTCTTCTGGGAAGCGATCGCGGGTAAAAAAGATGGCAACGACCTCGTAGCCGATAATGGCAATCTCCAAGTTATCAGACCTGCTGCCCATTGGGAACTGCGCCATTAGGTTGCTGAAATTGCCAATAACCGCTGCGATGCTTTGGGCTTGTTTTGCCTCGACTTCTGCCAAAGTAGCAACTGTCCAGTCCCGCAACAGTTGTGCAAAATTATCATCTAGTTTGTCTAGATTGGTTTGCAGAAGTGGGTACACCACTTCCGGGTCGCCGTTGCTCTCTAATGTTGTTTGCAATACCTTCAACAACAAATCATATTTGTTAGGGGTTGCAACGAAATTCACTGATGCTTTATCTATTCCAGCGGTCAGCTGCGTAGCAACATTCAGCAACCAATTAGCAGCGTTCGAGTCGCCCTGCTTTGCCAGTACAGCTGCTACCTGTTCCATCGTCACTACCAAGCTAGGGTCAATCAGGTCTGGGTTAGCCGTAAGGATGTTAGCTTCTTCCCCGCTAGGACTGGCCAGTAGCGCTTGAATAAGATTGAGATAGGCTTGATGGCGTTTTTCATCCATTACTGTTACTGTTCTTCTTGTGCAGTCGGCTTCCTTACACGATTGTAGAGCAACGAACAATTGTGTAGCCGAGATTTCCACTCGTCGGACGATCGCATCCCCAGAACGTGCAATAATAATCCCTCTGTGACCTCACGATCGCTCTCCTCATGGCCCAATCTTCCCAGCCTCAGAAGGATCTTGTATCTGCCCTTAATCTCGGCGCTGAGCTAAACTTCCAACTGCCCGATCCAGAAGACGAGCAGATTCCAGACCTTGATTTTAACAACCAGGTGGATATCGCTTGGCAAGTATGCGATCGCTTCGACCTGCAAACGGAAATCTGGCGAGGTAGGATTTTACGGGTGGTGCGCGATCGCGAAAAGAAAGGCGGCGATGGTAGGGGAACTGGCTTCCTCAACTGGCTGAAAGAACGAGAAATTAGCAAAAGTCAGGCTTATTCTATGATTGAGCTAGCCAATAGCGCCGATACGCTGATGGTAGAGGGAAAGCTCGACGCTGCTGCGATTAGAAACTTCAGCAAACGCGCTTTTGTGGAAACTGCCAAATCATCTCCAGAAATACAACAACTGGTCACTGATGCGGCGCAAAAGGGCGATCGCATCACCCGCCGGGAAGTCCGCCAACTCGCTGATGAATGGACAGCCATGACATCGGATTTACTCCCCGATGAAGTCAAAGTCAAAGCAGCCGATCGTACCATTCCTTCACGCTACCTTGCTCCTCTGGTCAAGGAGTTGGGAAAATTGCCAGAATCTCACGTCACAGCGTTGCAAGAAGAAGTTGCCGAAGATCCCAGCATCGATAGACTTAAACAGGTAACTTCCGACGCCCGCAACTTAGCCAAATATCTCGACGCCGCCGCCCAAGTGCAAGCCATTAACCACTCATCCGTAGATGTGGAAATGGCGCTAGAAGAAGCGCTGCGCCTGGGTTGTTTGAATACGGCATCCGAGTTAGTGAAGCAAGCGTCTCAGCTGGAACAAACGATCGCCAAACTATATACCACTTGGAAGCGTCTCGGCAGTTTGGCAGATAGACTCTATGTAGATACCGGCGCGAGTACTCCAAATTTGCGATCGCTCCTCAGTTGCTTAGAGCGACTTGGCGGTGAAGTCATCGAAGTCCCCCTGGATGATACTGGCGATCGTACTATTCGCCTCCGAATTTTATCAGATTCATAAGGATAATTTGGATAATCTCAATATAATTTCACCGTCTGCGGAGCAATCTTTTCAACCCCTTCCAAATACGGCTAAAGCTTAAATAACGCCGATATTTAGTAGCAACTTCTTTTCCCGCCAACACCAAACCCAACCAGAAAAAAACTTCAGCCACAATAGCCAGAATTGGAACCAATACAGCCTTTTGTGATAAGTCCAGCGGCAGGAATGGCACAATAAGAACTATTGCTACCCAAGGCAGAAGAGATGCGACAATTAAAAACAAACCCAGATTCTTGAGATTCATTTCATATCATGTCCGGTAGCATCATTTACCTAAAAAAATCCTGTTCTTATTATTATCTGCGTTCATCTGCGTTCATCTGTCTTCATCTGCGGTAAAAATTTAACCAACGATGAAACAGACAATTTGACGATATCACTCATCATGCTAACCATGCAACCGGACTTGATCTAACTTACTACAGTTTTTTTTAACGCAGAAGTACGCAAAGATTACCGCAAAGGAACGCAGAGTAAAAATTTAGAGCTTATCCAAAAAGTGAGCATATCAACACAGATAGGTTTGAACTCTGCATTCAAATCAATTCTTAATCCCTGTTGTAGCAATACCACGCATAAATTGTCGCTGACCGGCTAAAAACAGCAGCACAACTGGCACCGTAGCAATCACAACAGCCGCCATCATCAAAGGCCAATTATTAGTAAATTGATCCTGAAACTCTGCCAAAGCCAATTGCACCGTCCTTAACTCCGGTCTTGTTGTAAAAACCAGCGGCTTAAACAAATCGTTCCACTCAGCGATAAACGTGAATAGAAACAGCGTCACCAAAGCCGGACGAGACAAAGGCAGCATTACCCACCACAAAATTTGGAGCCGGTTCGCCCCATCCAGGGCTGCCGCTTCTTCCAATTCTACCGGCACCGTTAGGAAATATTGCCTCAGCAGAAAAATGCCAAATCCGTTAGCCGCCGTGGGTAAAATCAACGCCCAGTAAGTGTTAATTGCGTGTCCCCACTTCAACACCAGAAAGATAGGAATTACTAATAACTGGAAGGGAATCACTAGGGTTGCCAAAATAATCAATAGCAAAACTTGCCGCCCGCGAAATTTTAACCTTGCCAAGGCATAGCCTGCCAAAGCCGAGGTGACAACCTGAAACCCAGTTACCGCCAAAGCCACTAAAGTGGAATTAGCAAAAGCTAGGAGAAAATTTCCCCTCTCCCAAGCCTCCCGATAGTTTTCCCAAGACCAACCTTTCTGCCAAGGAGCTAAACTGGGAGTCACCCCGATCGAGGTAAACGATGTGAGGAATACCACCCCTAGCGGTAGCAGGACAACGCCAGCACCAACTCCCAGCAATACCGGGACTAACCATTTTAGGAGGCGTTTCCAGACAATCGGTGGCCTTGCTGGCTGATTTTGAGGATCGGCGGCAGAATGACCATCACTATTTTTCTGGAGCATCTATCTCTATCAGAAGGATTTGCATACAATACACTCTAGGTATTAATTCCGATTCTCACACCCAGGCTAGATCCTAGTTTGGCAGATTCCCGGTAATGATAAGGTAAGTCCAGTGGGTTCCTTTGACCAGAAAACCAGCGCTTTTTCGAGATTCTGGTAAATTGTATTTAAATTGCGGATGAGGGTTTCCCAGGCCCGCTTTTCGCCCAGCGTCGATTTTGGATCGACGAGTATCTACCAATAATGTTGAGGAGACAAATTATATATGCCGCAGCTTGAGGCCAGCCCAGCAATTAACTTCCATAGCGAAACCTACAAAGACGCCTACAGCCGCATCAACGCGATTGTAATTGAAGGCGAACAAGAGGCCCACGATAATTACGTCCAACTGGCTGAACTGCTGCCCAATGAGAAGGATCGCTTAATTAGCCTCTCCAAGATGGAGAGTCGCCACAAAAAAGGGTTTGAAGCCTGTGGGCGCAATCTCCAAGTGACGCCGGACATGGAATTTGCCCGCGAGTTTTTTGCCCAGTTGCACAAAAATTTCCAAGATGCACTTCCTGAAAACCGAATCGTCACTTGTTTGCTGATTCAGTCTCTGATTATCGAATGTTTTGCGATCGCAGCTTACAACATCTATATTCCCGTTGCCGACCCCTTTGCCCGTAAAATCACTGAAGGCGTTGTTAAAGAAGAATACTCTCACCTTAACTTTGGCGAAGTCTGGCTAAAAGAACACTTTGAGGAATCAAGAACCGAATTGGAACAAGCCAATCGTCAGAACCTACCCATAGTCTGGAAAATGCTTAACCAGGTGAAAGACGACGCCCACATCTTGGGTATGGAAAAAGAAGCCTTAGTTGAAGACTTCATGATTCAGTACGGAGAAGCCCTCAGCAATATCGGTTTTACCACCCGAGATATTATGCGGATGTCAGCATACGGTTTAGCAGCTGCTTAACTTTAGAGTGCTGAGCGCTGAGTACAGAGTACGACTCAAAACTCAAAACCCAGTAAGGGCGAAGCAAATGCTTCGCAGGACTTTGCATTTAACCGACAAATTATCCCGGCAAATGCTAAGGGCATCCGCTTCGCGAACGCCCCGACAAAGCCGATTAGTCTCTAGCTGTACTAATCGGCCATTTTGTGTATTATTTTTAAGGGTCAGTAACAATTTTTTATCCTTCTCACTTTACACAAGCTCCACTAAAGGTCTGCTTAAATAATTCATGTTTGGTCTCATAGGTCACCTTACCAGTTTGGAACACGCCCAGGCAGTCGCCAGAGACTTGGGCTACCCGGAATATGCCGATCAAGGGCTAGATTTTTGGTGCGCTGCTCCACCCCAAATCGTCGATACCATTAAAGTCACCAGCATTACAGGTCAACAAATCGAAGGTCAGTATGTAGAATCTTGCTTTTTGCCTGAAATGCTGGCAAATCGACGGATTAAAGCCGCCACCCGCAAAATTATTAATGCGATGGCTCACGCCCAAAAGCATGGCATCGATATCACGGCTTTAGGTGGCTTTTCCTCGATCATCTTTGAGAACTTCAATCTCAACCAAATTACCCAAGTTCGTAACATCAAGCTAGAATTTGAGCGTTTTACTACCGGCAATACCCACACGGCTTACATTATTTGTCGGCAGGTGGAACAAGCATCGAAAAAGCTAGGTATTGAACTGTCTAAGGCAACGGTAGCGGTTTGTGGGGCTACAGGCGACATTGGTAGTGCCATCTGCCGCTGGTTAAATGCCCGTACCGATGTGCCCGAACTGTTGCTAATCGCACGCGATCGCGATCGATTGCAAGCTTTGCAAGAAGAACTGGGTAGAGGCAAAATTATGGGTTTGGAGGAGGCGCTACCCCTCGCTGATATCGTCGTCTGGGTGGCGAGTATGCCCAAAGGGGTTGAAATTGACCCCACTACCCTTAAGCAACCCTGTCTGCTCATTGATGGCGGCTATCCCAAAAACCTGGGGACTAAAATCCAGCATCCCGGCATATTCGTCCTCAATGGCGGCATTGTGGAACATTCCCTCGATATTGAGTGGAAAATAATGAGTATCGTCAATATGGATGTGCCCGCACGTCAGTTGTTTGCCTGTTTTGCCGAATCGATGCTGCTGGAATTTGAAAAGTGGCACACCAACTTTTCTTGGGGACGAAATCAGATTACCGTGGCAAAGATGGAGCAAATCGGTCAGGTATCGGTGAAACACGGATTTCAACCGTTGTTGTCATTTTGAGTTAAATACGGAAGCGGGGCTAACCCCGCTTCTATTGCATTGATGTATTGGCAAGGTAGAAACTTTCGTTAAATAACGCAAGTTGCTAGTTATATAATTGAGGCTGAGATTAGGTACGTAGTTGCGATGCCGCGCTATTATCCCAGTTGTAATAAGAGCGCGGCATCGCAACAACATACCCAGAAAGC
>NZ_JAIQZM010000072.1:8430-11709 GCF_023333595.1 Argonema galeatum A003/A1 | reverse complement strand
ACTTGGGTCAGGATTACCGGGATTGGGATTACCGGGATTGGGATTACTTGGGTCAGGATTACCGGGATTGGGATTACCGGGATTGGGATTACTTGGGTCAGGATTACCGGGATTGGGATTACTTGGGTCAGGATTACCGGGATTGGGATTACCGGGATTGGGATTATTGCCAGGGGGTGTGGTTATGACTTGAGTCAGACCTTGAGTGAAAGGCCCGAAATAAGACCCAGGTTGTACCGTCTGTTGAGGGCCAGACGTAATGTTGCCGACTGTTCCATTTTTTGTGGCATTACCCGCGACATTAAAGGCAGTTTCTGGCCCTCCTCCATGTCGGATTACGATCGCGCCTCCCCCAGTTCCTCCAGCAGTGGAAATGCTGGACACAGCGCCATTTCGGTCTTGAAAAGTACCTGTGACGCGCAAAAACTTTTCAGTTGTAATATCAACCGTTCCACCAGCGCCTTTGCTTCCTCCTTGGGCGTTTATATACTCAACTTGGATGTCTCCTTTGGGGTCGAGGGTTACGTTACCTCCTTTTCCTGTAATAGCGCTGGTGTCTATTTTTCCGCTGGTAATTTGAACAGGAGTAGTAATGGTAATTGACCCACCAACTGTATTTCCAGAAGCATTTAAGTTGCCTGTTTGTACATATCCCGTCTGGCTATTTAGGGTGATATTACCACCAGCGGCGCTACTGGATTGAGTCGTGATATCGTTAGTGGTTATATTGCCAGCAGCATTTACGGCAATGTTTCCACCATTACCTTTGATAGAAGTAGCATTGAGAGAACTTGTGCTGGTATTGATGTCGCCAGTTTTACTTGTAAGGGTGATGTTTCCTCCTGCTGTGACAATATTGCTTGTGGTGATATTACCTGCTGCTACAAGTTCAATTGCCGAACCATTACTTGTAATATCACCTTTAGCTGCGATCGTACCCGTTCCAACTGGAGACTGAATTGTTACCTGATTGTTAAAATCAACCTTATTGTCGATAGTAATAGCTGCTGTCGAATCACTTCTGCCAATTACTATAGAACTAAACCCAGGTTGGATGGCACTAATTTCTGCCGCCGTTAAATCTAAAGCTGTTGTGTCGTTAGAAGATGCGATCGCAATATTTTGGTCTGGTGTCGCCGGTTGAAGTACCAGTTTATTAGTACCAGTTACCGCCCCTGCAAAATCAATTTCCCCTGCTGTTAAAGTCAGCGGGTTATCGCCAACGGACAAGGTAGAACCAAAACTAATTGTAGCCGTTCCCAAACTGAAGTTTACATTTCCATTTAAAGTAACGGGGCCGCTAAATTTGATGTCGTCTTCGGTAGTGGTGATATCGCCTGCGGTAGATACCGATCCGGTGCCGGTTTGATTGAAGACACCATCCAAATTCATATCTGCTTGGGCGGCAATATTCAGCGTGCCGCTGTTGTTGATGGTGACACCACCAGACTTACTTGCGGTGACAGGACTATTGAAGGTAAAGTTATTACCTTTTAGATTAACACCACTTGAGCTATTGGTGTCGATCGGGCCTTGGAAAATAGTAGTTCCCGTCCCTGCTTTTTGGGTAATGCTAACCGCTGTAATTGGGCCTGTTTGTACGTCCTTTGCACTGTTAACAGTCAGATTGCCCAAACGATTATTACTGCCTACATCCCCATTTAAAATGATGTTACCGCTACCCGCTTCCAGAGTAAGATTGCCGTTGCCATCAATTTGGCCATCGATATTTATATCACCATCGCCTTTATTACCTGTGCTGAGGTTAACATTATCGCCAATTGAAGTATTGCCCTTAATTGTGATGTTTTGCTCGGCAGTGGTGATATCTGCATTAATATTTGTTGTGCCGCCAGCTAAGGTGATTGAGGCGTCGTCGGTTCCCACAATGGGGGTATTGACTGATATTGAGCCTTGAGAAGATAGAATTGTAACTGGATTGTTGAATGATATCGGGTTGTTAAATGCGATCGCACCGCTGCCGTCAGTCCGTCCGATAACGATCGATTTGAAGTTATTTTGGAATCCGCTAATCTCACCCGCCGTCAAATCTAAAATACTGCTGCTGCCGCTATCTGTAGCGCCTATTTCGATATTTTGGCTAGCAGTTAAAGGTTCAAGCGTTAAGTTACCAGTACCGGAAATATTTCCACCAAAATCAATCTCATCTCCCCTTAATGTAAGATTGCCAGCTTTTCCGTCTAGATTACCGCTGATGCTGGCAACATTATTAAGTTGGTTAGTAAATTGGAAGGTGTCGTCTAAGTCGCCGCCTA
Organism: Argonema galeatum A003/A1; assembly: GCF_023333595.1. Taxonomy (GTDB): domain Bacteria; phylum Cyanobacteriota; class Cyanobacteriia; order Cyanobacteriales; family Aerosakkonemataceae; genus Argonema; species Argonema galeatum. The sequence goes on along the minus strand of NZ_JAIQZM010000072.1, from coordinate 9,433 downwards.
TGAGATTTTGGAAAGCACTGAAGCTGATTTGGCCATTGAAATTACCAGTATCGCCGCCAGTAATATTCCAAGTGTTTTCGTTATTAGTACCAACTAAGGTGCTGGATGCTTTAGTTGTACCTACAAGGTTTTCAATACTTACACCGCCAATTGCGCCTAAGTTTATTGTTACGGGAGTGGTAAAATTTGAGTAGTTTAAGGTGTCGCTGCCAAGGTTGCCGTCTATTGTGCCATTGAAATTAATGCCGTCGTCAAATACGAAAGTATCGTTAGAAATGCCGCCGACTAGGTTTTCAATATTATCGAAGCTTAAGCTATTGGGGTAACCGCTGAGATTACCAGAATTAGCGTCTGTGATATACCAATTCGTATCGCGATTAGCACCGACGAGGGTGGAACCACCTGCAATGTTAACGGGTGAATTAAAAGTAGCGGTATTATCAAGGGTGATGGTGCCAGTGCCGTCTGCACGTCCGATGATGATAGAAGATATGCCGGGTTGCAGGAAACCTAGCTCGGTGGTAGTAATATCTAATGTGCTGGTACTGCCGCTATCGGTTCCCCCCAGTGCGATCGCTTGACTTGCACTAAAAGGCGCAATTGTCAATTTGCCCAGACTCGAAACATTACCAATAAAGTTAATTTCATCGCTTGTAAAATTGATATTTCCCGTACCGACTGCACCATTGGCGTTGATAACTGCTGCGGTTATACTGGTGGGTGCCGTTAAGGAGATTGTACCCGCATTACCAGTAGTGGAACTAGAGTCCAAATTTGCGGCTTTTATATTTCCACTGTTGCTGTTGAGATTAATATTTCCGCCAGTACCAGAACCTTTGACTCCAGAGAAAATATTTCCTACAGTAATATCGCTTTCTGAATCGAGAGTAATCGCACCGCCATTTCCTGTTGAAGTGGAATCTGCATTTGCACTAGAAGAATCGATCGCTACTTCTGCTGTATCGGTAATTGCAATATTTCCGCCACTGGTAATCTCGACTTT
>NZ_JAIQZM010000072.1:0-8330 GCF_023333595.1 Argonema galeatum A003/A1 | reverse complement strand
AATTGAACCTTTGTTGCTATCGAGGGTAATGTTACCTCCCGCGCCGCTGATGCCAGTATCTTGTCCTGAAATTACAGCGGATGTGATAATATTGCCAAAGGCAATGATATCGATCGCACCGCCATTACCCGCAGTTGAACTAGAATCAAAATCTCCTGAAGTTAGATTTCCACTGTTGCTGTTGAGGTTAATCTTTCCTCCAGTTCCCGATCCTTTCACGCCAGATGAGATTTTATTGCTTACTGTAATATCGTTTTCTGAATCGAGAGTAATCGCACCGCCATTTCCTGTTGAAGTGGAATCTGCGTTTGCACTAGAAGAATCGATCGCTACTTCTGCTGTATCGGTAATTGCAATATTTCCGCCACTGGTAATCTCGACTTTACCACCTTCATTACTAGCCGCAGAAATTATTTGTTTTGTTTGAATATTGACTGGCGAAGTTAGATTGATATTCCCACCATTGCCATTCACAGATGAAGCGGCAATCCTACCTGTATTGATTTGGCCATTGTCGCTTTTTACATTAATATTCCCGGCATTTCCAGATGCAAAAACACCCGATTGGATGAAGTCTGTAAAAATGTTGTCGATAGCAGTAATTTCGATAGTCCCACCGCTACTAAAGCCACCAGCAGCATTTATTGATGTTGTGGTAATTGAACCTTTGTTGCTATCGAGGGTAATGTTACCTCCCGCGCCGCTGATGCCAGTATCTTGTCCTGAAATTACAGAGGATGTGATAATATTGCCTTTGGCAAGGAGTTCGATCGCACCTCCATTACCCGCAGTAGAACTAGAGTTCAAGCTACCTTTACTGGTATCAATAGTTCCCTCAGTGCTATGGAGGATAATACTTCCCCCACTACCGCTGCCGGTAGAACTGGCGTTGATGTTGGCAGTTGTGATATCTTTGGGAGAAGTGAGGGCGATCGCACCGCCACCAGCACTTGAGCTAGAATCTAAAGTACCGGCACTGGTATCGATTTTGCCGCTGATACTGGTAATTGCGATCGGGCCACCCGGACTGGTAATAGAACCAGTTTTAACATCCTCATTAGCTAACAGTGTAATAGAGGCATTGTTTGTGCCACCGAGACTGAAACCGCTGATATCGATGGAACCCAAACCTTCAAGCGATCGCAAAATTGTTGAACTATTGAAAACAACATCACCACCCATACTAATCGTACCACTACCGTTGTCTCGTCCGATAGTGATGCTGCTGAACCCCGGTTGCAAGGCGTTGAAGTCAGTTGAGGATATTTCTAAACGGCTTGTATCCGTGTTCCCACCAAGCACGATATTTTGACTAGGCGTTGTTGGTTGAAGTATGAGGTTATTAGTGCCACTTACCGAACTCAAACCTCCATTAAAGTTAATTTCATCCGCTGTTAAAGTCAGTGCGTTGCCGCCTGCATTCAAGTTGTTATTGAATGAAATTGTGGCGTTACCTGCGTTTAATATGGCATTACCATTAAGAGTCACCGGACTGTTAAAAGTTAAGTTGCCGTTAGCGGAGGTAATCTCACCTGCTATCTCGATATTCTTAGCGTTAGTAAAGTCCAGTCCGCCTATTATAGATGTTGTTCCGCCAACATTCCCGTTAAACCGAATCGTACCCGCATTTCCTGCCGTAAGTGTCAGCAGATAATTGCCGTTAACGGTGCCATTAAAATTGATATCGCCCAAATTAGACCCAGTGGTTATGGAGATCGGACTTGTGAGCGTAACTGGGCCATTAAGGTCTATATTTCCACCGTTTCCACCTTCAGGATTACCAGTTGCGATGATATTCCCGGTGGTAATATTGCTGAAGCCATTAATGATAATTTGACCGCCGCTACCAACAAGACTGTTAGCAGAAGTATCGAGTTTACCCGTAGTAACGTTGTTTCCAGTTATAGTGATTTTACCGCCGTTACCTAATGTGCCGCCCCCTTGAGCGGTGATATCACTCGTATTAATATTGCCGTTGACAGCTTTGAGGTCGATATTGCCAGCAGTACCGAAAGAACCAGAGTTTAAAATGCCAGAAGTTGTGCCGATGTTGCCGCTGTTGCTGGTGAGCGAAATACCCGCATCTGAGTTAATATTGCTGGTGTTAACGTCCTGATTTGCTATCAGTGAAATCGAGGCACCCGAACCGCTCAATCCTGTGATAGTTGTCCCGTTGGATCTGATTGAGCCTGCCCCAGATGGAGCTTGAATTGTTACCGGATCTTGGAAAGTAATATTGTCAATAATAGAGATCGTACCACTGCTATCAGCCCGTCCGATCGCGATCGAAGCAAAACCATCTTTCAATTTTGCCAGTTCGTTGGTATTCAAGAAAGTTGTACTATCTGTGCCGCCAATTTCCAGATTGAGTGTGGGGGTTAATGGCTGCAAAAGCAGATTACCGCTACCGCTGATGGAAGTAGAATCGCCAGGATCGAGATTTATACTGTCAGCTGTCAGAGTAATATTTCCAGTACCGGAAGCGATCGCATTCGCAATGCTAATACCGTCGTTATTGGTGCTAGTTCCAGTGAGGCTGATATTTCCGCCGCCAGAATCAAGGGAACCTGGGGAAGAAACAAATATACCAAAGGAAGGATTGGGGCTACTGGTAGTCCCGGTGAAGGTAATATCGCCGCCTTGAGATTTAACCGAGTTACTGATTGCAATACCGTCCGCACCTGTGCCAGTCCCAGTACTATTCCCGATGAAACTAATATCGCCGCCTTGGGATGCGATCGGGCCACTAACAGAAATGCCGTCAGCAAAAGAGTTTACTCCAGAACTACTTCCAGTTAGGCTAATATTCCCATTCTGGGAGTTAATGCTATTAGTAACGAGAATACCTTGCTCTCCAGTGGTATTCCCGTTGAGGACAATATTACCGCTACCGATCGTACTGATAGAACCATCAACTTGGATACCTCGAAAGCTGCCAGTACTGGTTCCATCTATTTGAATACTGCCGTCTGTCGAAGTAATCGATCCAATTACCCAAACTCCCGTTGTAGCGCTGCTTTTCCCAGTCAGCTTAATGTTGCCTGTACCTGAAGATAGCGGCCCATTAAGTAACACGCCACCGGAACTGCCAATCAGATTAATATCACCGTTATTGGTAGTAATGCTACCGTTAACTGTAACGTTATTACCCGCTTCGGCTGTCAGTCCAACACCAGCAGCGGCAATATTAACCGCAGCATCAGCGTTAAAGGTAATTTTGTTGGTTGCTTGTAGGGTTACATTAGTAGCTGCGTTATTAATTAGGGCAACATCGATCGTATTAGATCCCTTATCCGGATCGATAAATTCATCTATAAGATCCAGCAAGTTAAAATCTCCGGCACCAGCTTGAACGGTGATATCTGTAGGATCTAATAAAAGCGTTCCAGCTTTACCATTGGCAGCCAAAGTATTGACGTTTCCCCTAAAGTCCAAAGACTCCCGACCCGATACTTCTACAAAACCACCATTGCCTGAGAAAATACCGCCACGAGCTGTAATAGTGCCAAAAGTACGGTTCGTTTCATTCGCCCAAACAATTACCCGACCGCCATTACCACTTTGCAGCGCGTCTGCATTAATTAACGAATCTTTGCTGACAAAAGTGTGGGACGCATTCGGCACTGTACCCATACCTTTGTAATCGCCGCCAATTAGGACAGTACCCCCACCCGAATTGCCGTCAGCGTTAATATTGGCGCTGACTACACCAATTTTGTTACCCAAAATATTGATTTGACCGCCAGTTTCACCTGAGACGTTGAGGGTGCCGGAAGCGATCGCCGTATTCCCTTCTGTCGGTATCCTAATACCAGAACCCGTTAGCTGTATGCTGCCATCTTGATTAACCGTTATTCCCGTCGCATGACCCCCACTCCCGCCAGTCAGCATTTGCGGTAATGATGCGATCGGGAATGTCCAGTTATTCGGTTGAGTAAGGCTGTTTGCTAGAGGTTCAACTTCCAAACTCAGCACAAAACCAGGTTGACTCAGACGCACCAAGCTTTCGCCGGGAACTGCCATTACAGTAATCGTGCCACCTGGCGCTGACAATTGCCCCGTATTGACAACCGTACCACCCAGCAAAGTTAAATCTTGCCCAACCCCTACTGCCAAATTACCAGAGTTGACAACACTTCCAGGCTGCTTCATGGTAAAAGCAAAGGCATTAGGCATTCCTACCAGTGCCGCATAATTATTTTCCCCAGCTGCGTTAAACCAGTTATTGCCAAAGCCAATTCCGTTGGCTGTAGTTGCCATAAAACCAGCTGGCACATTTAAACTCGCATTAGAGCCAAACACAATACCAGACGGATTTATTAAAAATATGTTAGAATTACCACCCGTAACCTGTATCAGACCATTAATATAAGAAATATTTCCGCCATTTATCCGCGCCAGAATATTTAGGATATTCGGTTGCGATAAAAAATTAGCAATTTGTCCGGTGTTGAGGCCGAATTCGGTGAAACTGTGAAATAAGTTGCTACCATCCCCAGACTTAGTTCCACCCGTGATGTCAAGGCGATTTCCTTCAGGAGTGACGACAGTGCCGGTGCCGTCGGGTGCTGGTACGATGGGTTGTGCCGTAGCCGATGGTGCTGCTAGCGCTAAAGCACCTGCTAAGGAAAAAGAAAGGAAACAGGCACAATTACTGGTAAATGCCATGCTTCGACCTCTGTACTGAGACAGCTGATAATTTTTATTTTTTTAGCTCGATCTCTTTCTTAGCACAGGAAATAGAATTGTCAATGATTTCATCCCAACTATCCCAGACTTAAAAGAGCTGGGTTTACTTTAGAAGTAATTAGTGGACAGGGATAGAGTACAAGAAATTAGCAAAAATACCTTCTATCGGTGGACATATCTACCAGGAGCGTAAGCCTCTATAACCTTTCCAGTGCGAGAGCAAGTCACCATTAAGTAATCGCAAGTGGGACATTGAGTTGTGATTAGATTACTAACGTAGTGACGTTCGCCATAACTGCCGCAGTTGGGACACCGGATCTTCTGTACCATTAGCATTTTAAAATCTCTCAATTTACTCGTTTTTTAAGAAAAAGCCAAAAGCTAGCATCCGTAATTGTCGGTTTGAAAAATCAATTTTTCAGGTAATAGACACCTGGGTTAACCCAGACCCTAAAATTGCAAACTTCTAGCTAAAAAAGGATCGGGCTGTTGCCATTAGTTATAATACTTGATTATGAGGATTTATGCAAAAAGCAGCGATCCCCAATACTTATATTGGCATAAACCCTTGAGACCAGCCCCTATCGCGGGGAAGATACCTAAAAAATAAAGTCTTAATAAACGTTAGAGGCTGTTTGTAAACAAATGAACGTGATTAGAAACCCGGTTTCTTGGAGAAACCGGGTTTCTAAGGGGGCGGCAGTTTTACATTTACTCCCCAGCCGCTTCAACAGCTAATTTAATTGTGTCAAAGCCGATCATTTCCGCTCCTGCTCCGAATCGCGAATTCTGCCATCGGGCATAGTGGTTTTCTTGAGAATAGCTCTGCTTAAGTCTACGCCAATTAAGTTAGCCTCTCGGAGAGTCGTGCCCATCAATTCAGCCCCGCTTAAGTCGGCATTGCTGAGGTCTGCATGGCCCAGAGCGGCAAAACTGAGGCGGGTTAATCTCATATCCGCACCTCTTAAGTCAGCGTTAGTGAGAAAGGCTTGTTTGAGATCGGCCCCTACCAAATAAGCCTGACTCAAGTTGGCGTTGGTCAAATCGGCACGAACAAGTTTGGCACCGGATAGGTTCGCACCTTGTAAGTTAGCACCTGCAAGGTAAGCATTGCGTAGGTCGGCATCGCTGAGATCCATCCGCGCAAGGGGCGCATCGCTGAGGTCGCACCCTCGGCATACCTTTGTTTGTAGCAATATCCTTAAGTGTTGGGGATTATAGGCTCGCGCTGGAGCGGCTAAACCCAAGAAAGTCAACAAGAGAATAGAAGTTAAGAGTTGAAGTTTCATCTTTATCATCTGAAAAAAGCGATCGCGTCTAGTATGGAAGACTTGCTAGCCTCAAGCAGGGTTTCCAGCTCTGCGTTCGCATAGTTCGCCTTCTACAGCTTAAGCGATCGCTAAGTATGAAATTTGCCCCTTTAAAACCGCCAAAGCCCGTCCTATATGAATTTTAGGGTTTGTGGGAACCAGAAGAGAATTTTATTTCAGCTTTATGACTCAAAATTCCTTAAACTATTTCATCCGTGCCATCTTTGTCCTGAAATGCTTCAAAATCTTCGCTCACTTTAACCTTACGAAATACTACAAAATTGCGACAATCTTTACAAATAGATTATACAGAAGATATGAGTCGTCACAAAAAAGCAACCGCCCCAAAACTTCTTTGGCAACGCATACGCCAATCTCTATCATTATTCCAGTACAACGCACGCGCTATAAGCTTAGTCTGGAGTACTAACCGCACCCTCACAATAATTATTGCCACCCTCACCTTAATAGGTGGTTTGCTACCAGCAGCAGTAGCTTACAATGGTAAGTTAATTGTAGATGCAGTAGTCAATGCTTCCCAATCGGGACAAGCAAGCGCACGCTGGTCAGCTTTAGGCTATGTTGGACTAGAGGCTCTCTTCGTCATGCTGTTAACAGGCAGTCAACGAGGTCTTAGTATCTGCCAGTCTTTACTGCGAGTTGAACTCGGTCAAAAAGTCAACGTCCTCATCTTAGAAAAAGCACTCACCCTCGACCTTACCCACTTTGAAGATTCAGAGTTTTACGACAAATTGAATACGGCGCGGCGAGAGGCATCAAGCCGTCCCCTAAGTTTAGTAAACCGTACCTTCAAGCTAGTCCAAGATGCTCTTTCCCTTGTAACATACGGCGGTTTGCTATTGCAATTTTCAGTATGGGCAGTAGCCGTACTCGCTTCCTCCGCCGTACCTGCCTTTATCGCCGAAACTCGCTTTGCAGGAGAAGCTTTTCGCCTATTCCGGTGGCGTTCCCCGGAAACCAGGCAGCAAACTTACTTAGAAACTTTAATTGCCAGGGAAGATTACGCCAAAGAGGTAAAACTTTACCAGTTGGGGCAAATGTTGCTACAACGGTATCGGGACATTTTTCACCGATTGTACGACGAGGATCGAAACTTAACAATACGCCGGGGTGTTTGGGGTTACTTGTTGGGATTGCTGAGTACAGGTGCCTTTTATGTTGCTTACGCTTGGATTGTATTAGAAACCATTTTAGGTCGCATCACCCTTGGCGATATGACCATGTACCTAATGGTTTTCCGCCAAGGACAGTCTACTTTTTCTTCTACTCTTAGTTCCATTGGCGGGATGTACGAAGATAATCTGTATCTATCTAATTTATATGAATTTCTAGAGCAAGACATTCCCAAATCTAAAGGTAAAGCTACCAAAGGTTTAATTGCTAATGATGGTGTTCGTTTCGACAATGTTTACTTCACTTACCCAGGTAGTTCTCAACCTGCTTTAAAGGGAATTTCGCTACACCTGAAACCGGGACAAAAACTGGCGATAGTAGGTGAAAATGGATCGGGCAAAACCACTTTGATTAAGCTTGTAACCCGATTGTACGTGCCTTCATCTGGGCGCATTTTGCTGGATGGTTTGGACTTACAGTCGTGGGATATATCAGTATTGCACCGAAGAATAAGCGTTATTTTCCAGGACTTTGTTCGCTACCAATTCACGGTAGGAGAAAATGTGGGCGTTGGGGATGTGGAAAATTTAGAAGATTTAAGACGTTGGGAGATTGCTTCCGAAAAGGGTCAAGCTAAAGCTTTTATTGAGTCTATGCCTGCTGGCTTTTTTACTCAGTTGGGGCGTTGGTTTAAAGGCGGAACTGAACTTTCTGGCGGACAATGGCAAAAAATAGCTCTTTCACGGACATTTATGCGAAGTGAGGCAGATATTTTGGTGCTGGATGAACCGACAGCAGCAATGGATGCTTTGGCGGAGGCTGAAGTTTTCGATCGCTTATCGAAAGTGACTAAAAATCAGATGGTTGTGCTGATTTCGCACCGTTTTTCTACTGTGCGTATGGCTGATACGATTGTAGTACTGGAAGGAGGATCTGTCGTAGAACAAGGAACTCACGCAGAATTGTTGAAGGCACAGGGACTTTACCAGAAGCTTTTTTCAATTCAGGCAGCGGGATATCAGTAAGAGGCTATATTTCGGTGAATTTATTGCTTTTTCAATACTGTGAAATTTACACATGAATGATTCCAATTGTATTACTTTTTCAAAGTACGATCGCATTAAAAACAAAAAAGCGCCCCCTTTCGGAGAGCGCCTTTTTGTGATTTAATTAGTAGCTACCAATTAACCATTGATA
>NZ_JAIQZM010000071.1 GCF_023333595.1 Argonema galeatum A003/A1 | reverse complement strand
TTTTAATAATTTTGAAATACGGGCTTTACTCTTATGGCATTTTCATAACATTTTAGCACACTAAGTACGTAAGAACCAAAATCCTCTGGAAAGGAAACTTTCAAAACTAAAAAACTCGCTTTCTCCAGATGCAACTGAATAATAAGGTTTTCCGTTGACTTGTAGGCGTAACATATCACCATCAATCTCTATTGCATTGCCCCTAGAATCAATGAGAATCGAAAGCGGATTAAGGGAATCTAATCGTTCAAAATAGAGACGATTTGAAGTGTCGTTTGTTACACGAATACCTAGTCTTAGAGGGGTTTTAGTCCACGGTAAGAATGGGATGGGGATAACCGACTGTATTTCTGTTTGAAACTGGACACCATTCATTTCGACAATGTAGCTTCTGCTAAGCTGTTGCCCAGATACCTCATCTACGTTCATTTTTGATGCCATTGCTTATAGAGCTAGTAACAAACAACTAAAATTTTCTTCTCTTAGGGCATCGGTTTGGTAGAACCAAATAAGTAGGTTTGAGCCAGTAAATCTAGGCTAAATTAGGGTTAAAAAAAATAGCGCTATTCTTTAAAAACTAGATTTAAACAGTCGCGATCCTACTTCATTTCATGGGTTTAATACGCTGAACTCAATAAAAGGCATCAACACTACCCCAGTCCAAATATTTTCTATTAGCTTATTTCTTCCACTCTCAAGGTCATACGCTCTGACCTGGGCTGCGTTGTTTTTATAGTTAAACCGAATCTGATAACTTCCTAGTTGAAGTTTTTCAAAGACCCAATAGCCCCCATTTCCAACTGAAATGGTAAATTGGAACTGGTTTCCCTCGTACCTGTACGAGGCACTTGGAAAGAAGGTGACAGCCTCTCCGGGCAGGACTGTGGGAAAATCCGACGCTCGTGGCCCTTCCAACCAATCTGAAAAGTAACTTCCCTGCCGTCGGATTTGACCATCTGGCATCATTAGTTCTGGGGTCATAGCGCTATAGAAGCAAAAGCGAACAGCAGTTGGGGTGTTGTTGGTAATGCGAATTCCCAACTGCACGGGAATGGAGACATCTTGCTGGGAAGCCGGAATAACAAACACCCTTTCTGGCATTAAGGTTTCAAACTGAATGCCATCCACTTCAACCGTATTGCTGTTATTCGATTGTTTAGATGTCATGTTGGCCATCCTCTCAATTCCCATATATTCCGTAGCAGTCAATCCTTTTGGTATATAAAAATGCGCCAATTCCCCAAACAAAACTAACCAAAAGCCAAACCGAAAAGAAAGAAGTTAAGGTTTTGAATGTGAAATTTTAAAGCGGCGATCGCACTTTCCGCTTCCTCATCGGTTTAGCTGAAGCTTCAAAATTCGTAGCTGAAATGTAAAACTGATAGTTATTTCGACCCTTTTCCTTAGCTTTATATAAAGCAGCATCTGCGTTGGTTAATAAAGTTTGGATATCTTCACCATCCTGGGGGTAGATTGCAATGCCAATACTGCTGCTGATATAAAGTTCGCGGTCTTCCAGATTCAAGGGCTGCTTAAAAGCATCTACAAGTCTTTGAGCAACCTTTTCAACCTCCAGTAAAGTATGAATTTGAGGCAGTAGCACGGTGAATTCATCGCCTCCCCAGCGAGCAACGGTATCGCCTTCTCGCAAACAGCTTGTCAATCGTTGGGCAACAACTTGCAATAAGCGATCGCCCACAGTATGCCCTAAAGTATCGTTGATAATCTTGAACCGATCCAAATCTAAAAACATTACCGCCAGCTTCTCCCGGTTCCTATGGGCATTTGCCAGAGACACTTCGAGGCGATCGCTAAAGAGCGTGCGGTTGGGTAAGTTAGTCAGCAAGTCGTGAAACGCTTGATAATGGATTGTGGCTTCGGCTCGCTTCCGCTCGGTGATCTCTACCACAGTGCCTTCATAACCGAGCAATCGACCGTCATCATCATAGAGCGCATAAGCATTCTCCGAAATCCAGATCGCGGTGCCGTCTTTGCAATAAACTTGAGACTCAAACCCCCAGACAGCACCTTGCTCCTTTACCAGACACATGAATTCAGCACGGCGACTGGGGTCAAGGTAAAGTTGATGCTCGATATCCGTCAGAGCCAATAGCAATTCTTCAGGTGAATCATAGCGGTAAATGCGGGCTAACATAGGGTTTGCTGTCAAGTAATGTCCATCTACCGTGGTTTGGAAAATACCTTCGACAGCATTTTCAAAGATACTGCGATACTTCCGTTCAGCCTGCTTTAATGCCTCCTCTGCCTGCTTGCGATCGGTGATATCGATGCCCGTGCCGATGACGTACTTGACGGAGCCATCAGCATCGCGCAGGGCACTGTTAGACCATGCAATCAGTCGCCAACTTCCGTTCTTGTTTAGCCAGTAGTTTTCATATTGATTTAACAACTTGCCTCTTCGTAATTCCTCGAATACAACTTTAACTGGCTCGACTTCTTCAGGAATTAAAAATAGATCCCAGATATATTTATTCCTCACTTCATCGAATGTGTAACCAGTTGTTTTTTCGCAAGCTCGATTAAAACGAATAATTTTTCCGTCTTGGTCGAGAACCACTACTAGACTGCCAACTGTGTCAAGGACTGCGGAGACGAAATTGCGCTCTTCAAGCAATGCTTCCTCGGCGCGTTTGCGATCGGTGATGTCGGTAATGAAGCCTTCGAGTCCAAGCACTTCACCGTCGTCGTCAAATACTCCTCTTCCTTTTTCCCATAACCATTTTTCTTGGCCGGATTTGGTGGAAATGCGATACTCAACTACATAAGGTTGCTTTTTGATGACTGCGGCCTCAATGGCTTGTAAAACGTTGGCTACGTCTTCAAAATGAGTGATAGCGTTATAGGAAATTCCATCACCTAAAAGTTCTTCGCTTTTATAACCAGTCAAGTTAAGACAACCTTCGCTGAGGTATTTCATTGACCATTGAGGATCGTTTGAACAGGAGAAAGCAATACCTGGAAGCGAATCAATTAGGGTGGCAAGCCGTCGTTTGCTTTCTCGGAGTTCTTCTTCCGAAGACTTGCGATCGGTGATGTCCTCTCGAACGCAAATCCAGTACTTTTTACTCGAAATTTCTAAAGCACTGATCCGGGCATAGGTAATGAATGAAGTTCCGTCTTTTTTACAGTTTTTAAATTCCCCGACCCAAGATCCTTGAGTTTGCAACTGTTGATTGATTTGAGCTAGAAGCAGTGCATTTTCTTCGGGTGAATTGGTATTGAGAACTGAAATGTGTTGGCCGCTCAACACGCCTCGTTCATATCCGAACATGGCATCGAATGCAGCATTGGTAAAAAATATAAACCCATTCTCGTCACACATATTGACCCCTTCTACCATGCTTTCTAGCACTCGCGCCTGGGTCTTTAGCACCTCCTGTATCCGTTTATGCTGAATTAGTTCGCCCAATTGAGTTGCAATGCCTGAAACCATCTCCACGAGTTGGTTATCCTCTTCGCGAGATTCAAACATGAAAAATACGAGAATGGCCAGCACTCGATCGCGATCGAGGATGGGAATTCCTAACCCGGCTTTCAGTCCAGGTTCTAGTGCCATCTGGCAACGCAAAAAAATCGAGTCAGACTCGTTGCAAACATCCTCGATCCACTCAGGTTCCTTGGATGACCAAACTCGCCCAGGTAAGCCCACGTTCGGTGGAAATGTCAATGCCTCGCTCAATTTTCTAAATTTCTCCAGATTATTGGTACTGCCGTACCAGACTGGGCTACATTCAAGAGTGGTGCCATCCAGGCGAGGAATCCATACTTCTCCATACTTCCAGCCTGTTGCTTCGCACACTTGACGCAAGGCTTCTCCCAGGGCGGTATGAAAATCTTGGGACTGGGCGATAGCTAGCGTCATGGCTTGCAAAAGTCGGGCTTCTTCTTGAATCTGCTTGCGCTCCGTGTTATCTTCATCCATATTAAGAACCGTGAAATTGTATTGTTTGTTGCAAAAAATGGGGGCAGCATAGTCTAGGGCTGGGGGAACCAACCCTATTGACTTAAAAAACCCCTGAGTGCTATAGTCAGCGATCGATCTTTGAGTATTTCAGTCATTAAAACCTTAATTCTGTTAACTGGTAACGCTTTTAAGAATTTTTTTTTTGAATAGCTCTGTTTTGAAGAAAAAGCGCAATTAAAGCTGAAATTTTGGCAAATTCAGCCCAAAAGCTTACACTGGCTTTCCCTAAGTTCCCCTTTACACCAGGACATCGAGAACAATCTAGTGCAGATTGGCAGAAAGAATCCTTCAATTTTAGAACTTACACAGCAACTCTACCTGTAGGGTGTGTGACAACGCACCCTACACTACTATTAGCGCCTAACGAGCAATTTTGCCTAGCCCCTGACCTATTGGCTCCAGATGCGGTAATAAGTATAGCAAAGTGCTGAGTACAACGGAAGCCGTGCATTCCCCAGTCGCTTCCTTGCGGGGAATAGTTCTATAGTGTCCTCGGTGGCATCGCCTGCTACTCCCATAAGCTAGGCTAGTGTAGCGGGGAGATCCTTTGCCTTCTACTGGCAACAGGCAGATAATATCGTTTCTTTGTAAAATACGTATCGTAGCACTGAGTGAGAAAGTATCACAGTAGGAGAAAGATCGATAAAGTGATAGAAACCCTAATTCCCTCATAATTCTTTAGTTTTAGTGACTTTGGTGATGCTCTTACCTCTGTGCGGGGCATTCTATAAACAGGCGTCAATATAGCTGCTACCTAGTATGTCAATCCCGATTATTCTCGTAGAACCCCTTTTGGCTCAAAAACTTCCCGCCGTCAAGCCCAAAGCTTCGCCGCCAGATCTACCCTGGATGGGAATCTCTGGGGGACTGGTTTTACTGCTGATTGGTTTAGGGGTTTTTTCTTATCTACAGACAACCAGACTGGCGAAGAAGATCCGGTTTGAAGAGTTCAGAACGCGAGAACTCGATAAAAAGTTAAAGCTGGCTCTGGAAACGATCCGAAAAATGGAAACCAATCCAGATTTGGTTCACTCGCGAGATTTTAACTTGGATTATCTGCGGCTGCGGATGTCCGAGGAGGTGTTTCACTTTGCGATCGTGAATCAAATTAAGGTGAAGGTCAAAGATAAAATTTCTCTGGCGCTGCGTCCAACTCAAGTTGCACCAACGGCTGCTACGGGTAGTACCGCTAATGCCGGAAGGCAAGTCGATGAACAATTTGATGTGGAGTATCAAACTGTAGACAATCCGAAGGCGAAGAAGGCTGTGCTTTTCCGCATTCAAATCCGCTTGATGAAGTTACCGACTCAGGCAACTTCGGCGACGATAAATCAAATAATTGACTGCATTGAAACTTTCTTGAGTCCGTCTGATGACCAGGATAACTGGCAACCGACGATTCAAGGTCGCATTGTGCATATGCAATGGGATCAACAGGCTAAGCCCACACCTATGTTAGTGCTAGACCAATCCCAGGACGGTGTGAATGTTAGTTTTGCCACTAAAAGGGTGCCTGGAGCAGCAGGGCTATCCGATCCGCTGCCTCCGCCGCCTCCCCGTGCGACGCCTCAAGGTCAGAACAAAACGTCAGCAGATAAGACTAAATCGAATAAACCGTCAGGGACTCCGGGTAAACCTAATCAAACGTCAGGGACTCCGGGTAAACCTAATCAAACGTCAGGGACTCCGGGTAAAGCCAATCCGGCTAATAAAAAAGCAGGCAAGTAGCGCTGAGTGCTGAGTGCAAATGCTCTCCTGCTCCTCTGCCCCTCTGCCTCTCTGCGGCCATAATGATTCAGACACAACCGGAAACGATATCACCCCTTAGTTATGAGATGCTCCAGTCAGGGCTGCATCTGGGCGCAAACCACCATCCTCCATCTGGACGATGCGATCGGCTATATCCAAAATGCGATTGTCGTGAGTCACCATTAAAATGGTACACCCTTGTTCTTTTGCTAAACTCTGCATTAATTCGACTACATCGCGGCCTGATTTACTGTCTAAAGCAGCCGTGGGTTCGTCTGCTAAAACTAATTTGGGATGACTTACTAAGGCACGTGCGATCGCAACTCGTTGTTTTTGTCCACCCGAAAGGTTATTGGGATAGTAATTGACTCGATCGGCTAACCCTACAGCCTCTAGCATAGCGGACGATCTAGACTTGACTTCCTGTTGAGAAAAACCATTATGCAATTCCATCGACATTCGCACATTTTGCTCGGCAGTTAAGCACTTTAGCAAGTTATGCGCTTGGAAAATATAACCAATTTGGCGACGAATTTTCACCTGTTGATTTTTGCTAGCACCGCGAAGTTCTTGGCCTAAAATTTTGAGGCTGCCTTCTTGAATTGACCGCAAACTGCCAATTAAGGTCAACAAGGTGGTTTTTCCACACCCGGATGGCCCTGTCAAGATGACAACTTCTCCGGCTTGCAGTTCTAGGCTAATGTCAAATAAAGTTTGTTTCTGGAGTGTGCCTTCTCCAAAGTAATGATTGAGATTTTCGATTTCAACAACTGGTTGATTGGTCATGGGAAATTTCAAATCTGAAATTTTAAATCTGAAATCTAAAATTAGTTATTGGTAAAATTTTAAAAGATGTCGGCTGGATCGGCAGCTTGTAGTTTACGTACTGCGATCGCACCCGAAACGAAGCACATCACCACAGTCAATATCATCACTGTGGATGCCAGATCTAGAGTCATTATCATTGGTAGTCCAGTGCCACCTTTGGCTACATTATACAGCCCCAATGAAATAACAAATCCGGGAATGTAGCCTAATACTGACAGAATTATTGCTTCTTGAAAAACTACATTCAACAGGTATAAGTCTGTATATCCCATTGCTTTAAGCGTAGCATATTCTGGCAAATGATCTGCTACATCGGTGTAAAGAATTTGATAAACAATAACGATCCCAACAATAAATCCCATTCCTACACCTAAGCCAAAAATAAATCCGATCGCAGTGCTTGTTTCCCAGTAGTGTTTTTCCATTTGGATAAAACCTTTCATCGTCAGCACTTTCACGTCGCTGGGCAACTTTTTCTTGAGATTTTCCAAGACAATTTGTGGATCGGCACCCGGTTTTAGATTGATAAAACCAACATCAATTTTCTCTAAAGAACGCTTGGTTACGCGGATAAAATTCAAATCGCTAGTGATGACATTTCCATCGGCTGTAAAAGAAACACCGAGTTTAAATAATCCACCTATTTTAATTCGGCGATCGCTTAACTCAGTTGTAACTGTTTTACCTTGTTTAAATAGCTCTGCCACCGGCCCAAATTCAGCCCGCGAAGCTTCATCAAATAGAAATATATCGGGAATTTTTATCTTATCTAGTTGTTCCTTTACTTCAGGCATATCGAAAACGGGTCTTTCCGGGTCAAACCCAAAAATGAAAAGCGATCGATTATAACTGGGATTTACAGGATTTTTCCAGCTTCCGGGTGCGATATACAAATAGCTGACTGATTCTACGCCTTCAAATCCTCTAGCTTGGTACAAACGAGTGCGGGGAAATTCGACCATTTGACCTAGAAATTCCGAGCGGGGACTGACTAAAACCAAATCTCCTTGGAAACGCTCGTGGATGGCGATCGCGCTATTAAAAAGGGCTGTTTTAAAACCCAGCTGCATAAACATGAGCAGGTCAGCAAAACCAATACCTGCTAGGGCAATTAGGAGGCGCATTTTTTCGCGAGTGAGTTGGAGCCATGCTAAAGGTACTTTCATTTTTCTGGTAGTGGGGAACTTTCTGGAATAGCTGTAGAATTTGATGGTGAAGATGTGACATCGATCGCAACTTCTACTTGTAAATTGGTTAAACCTGTGACTTGTTTGCTATCTTCAGGAGCGAGGCGAATTTTAACTTCTACCACTCTGGCATCTTGCTGGGCTGCGGGGTCATCATTAAGAATATTTTTCTTACCAATTTTTAATCCTAGCTGGTCAACTGTTCCTTGCAATTTGCCTGTAAAAGCACTACTTTGGACTGTAGCTGGTTGACCCAAACGGACTTGAGCGATTTCGGTTTCATACACTTCTGCAACTACATACATTTGGTCTGTTTGTCCCAGTTCGACAATTCCGTTATCGCCGATGCGTTCTCCGGGACGGGCGTTAATTTTCAAAATTTGACCAACGACGGGCGATCGGACCAGGGCTAAATCTAAATCTACCTGAGTTTTTTTGACTGTGGCGATCGCACTTTCTACCTCAGCTTGCGCCGCTTGTACATCCGTAGGACGCACCTCGGAGATTTGGTTTAAAGTGGCTTTGGCTTGCAGGATCTGTTCTTGTAAGGTGTTTGCAGTTTGGTTGCGGGTCGCTTTGGCTTCGTTGATTTGCTCCAGTAGGGTTTCCTCAGTCTGGGTTAAGGTAGCTTTCGCCTCGTTGATTTGTTGAACTAGAGTTCGATCGGTTTTAGTTAGGGTAGCTTTCGCCTCGTTAACTTGTTGAAGCAGCGTTTCTTCAATTCGTTTTAGACTAGCTTTGGCTTCATTGAGATGTTCTTGGGCGGTTTCCAATTCCAGCCGCTTGCTATCAAATCTGGAGGGTTCTATAGCACCTTGTTTATATAGCATCTGATAGCGTTCAAATTCCGCTGCTGCATTACGCAGTTGAGCTTGTAAGCGAAGAATTGTGGCTTGTTGAGAATTCCTTTCTCCAGAAAGCTGGGCTTGCAGGCGAAGAATTGTAGCTTGTTGAGAATTCCTTTCCCCATCAAGCTGGGCTTGCAGACGAAGAACGGTGGCTTGTTGAGTTTTTCTTTCCCCAGCAAGCTGGGCTTCCAGACGAGCTATTATCGCTCTTTGAGTGGCAATTTCGCCATTTTGCTGGGCTTGCAGGCGGGAAATGTCGGCTTTCTGAGCGGCTATTTCCCCCGCTTTTGCCCCAGCTTTTACCTTGGCTAGATTAGCTTGGGCAACTTGGACTTGTTTTTTGGCTTCCTCCTGAGTCGCCAAACGCTGTTCGTAGGTATCCAAAATCGCAATAACTTGTCCTGGCTGAACTTTATCTCCCTGTTTCACTAATAGTCTTGTCAGCCGCGTTCCCTCCAAGGAACTGGCGGCTGAGAGTTGAATCAATTCGCCTTGGGGTTCTAAACGTCCCAAGGCTGTCACCTCGATCTTTGCAGGCGTACTCACTACGGGTGGCGGCACTATTTCTTGAGCTTTCCTCAGTTCGTAGATCTTGTATAAACCAAAGGCAGTTGTGCCTAGAGCGCCAGCAACTGCTAGAACTAAGATCCACCGACCTTGAGGTTTTAAGAATTTCAAATCCTTTAACGGTGATTCTAGCCCCATGATTTATTTAAGAAGTTGTTTTATCGGGTTCGCCTTTGACCACAACTAACCTGATGGTGTAGTTGTGGCATCCACACTTGATTACTTTTAGCAACAACAATTACTGTACTGGTGTTTTAGGCGATCGTGCTAAACGAAGTCGAATAGAACTGTACTCATGTAATTTTCGGCCCATTCGAGGCCAAAAGCTTTTTCCAGGACTCGCCGAGTTTTGTCGTTTTTCTGCTGTTTGGTGCAGTAGTAGCGTTGACCGGCGAGAATGTTCTCTAGCTCCTCTTCTGATGAGACTGGCTCTAGGGCTAAAGCTTGCTGACAGTGAATCTCTAAAAATGCTTTGACGCGATCGAGAAATTGGGCTTCTTCCTCTGCACTACCAGGTCTGATAAATAGGCAAAATTCGGAGAAAATATCACCCCATTCGGGAAGTTCGCGGGGTTGAGAGAAGTTTGCAGCAGGTAGGGCGGCGAGACCTTCTCTATATCCGTCTGGCAAGGTGAGGTCGCGGTTTGTGGAGGATAAATCTACGATCGCCGCACTAATTTGTCCCCGTCCTCCCACCAAGTCGGTGCCAAACATCGGCAAGGCGTATTCGGGACGGGGAAACATCACGCAATGCAAAATATCCAGATTTGCACCAACTTTTGCCAATTCCAGGTGCATTTTGCGAAATTGCGGTGACTGGTAGCATCGGTTTTCAATGGTCAGTTTTTCTCCTTCCAGTCGTCCTTCCACATATCCCAATTCAGCTGGCAGGTGGTAGGGTTCTAGGTCGAGGAAGCTTTTCCAGGTAGACTCGATGCAGTCAGCTAACTGGCGAATCAGGGGATGTTGTTGTTCGCGCAGGGAAGGTTTTAAAGTTTCTGGCATTTTGATTTTTTTTCAGTAATTCTAGCAGATGCAGGACTTATAGCTAGGGACTAGGGACTAGGGGCTAGGGACTAGGGTCAGAAAGGTTTAGAATCCGCCAACGTTTGGTGGAATTCAGAATGTCCTAAACGACGAAAGCGGTTGCTATATATAGCCCTTATAAGGTAGATGAGGTATGACTGACAGCTTATAATAACCGCTAAATTAAGAGGGCTAAAGCCCAACTACGTACCTCACTTACTTGAGAACCGCTATATCAAATCCGGGTTTGTTACCCCTTGATGGCAAATTTTACTAAGCATGAATGGTTCATGGTCATTAACCATGAACCGCGAACATTTACATTTAAGTCTCTTCAGAAATCTCTAAATCCTTTCGGGCACTCTCCGGCCACACACCTTTATCAACTATATAGTGCCTGTAGTAGAAGATGGGAAAAATAATTGCGATCGCACCCAGTCCATACCACAGAGCATTTGGATCGAAAACATTAGCTCCAAAGATTATGAAGGATAAATTGAGTAAAGATAGAATTGGCCCCCCCCAATAAACAAGCCAATCGGGAGCGCGGAAAGCACGGGGCTGGTTAGGCAATTGTCTTCGCAGCATCCAGACTGCATTCAAATTCATAAAGACGCAGAGGAGGTACGCCACATTGCAGGCTGCGATGACAAAAATTGGGTTCCCCAAACTCAGTAAAACCATGTTAAAGATCAGGTCAGCCCACATAGCTCTGGTGGGGGCACCATGCTTGTTTAGCTTACTCAAAAACTTGGGGAATAAACCATCTATTGAAGCCTGATATAAAGTTCTGGAACTGCCAGACATGGGTGTGACAATTCCCAAGATCAACGCTAAAATCAGCATCAGCGTCAGCAATTTGCCAGATCCACCCCCAAAGGTAACCTCTGCTAGTTTGACGACTGCCGCTTGGGGATCTCCGCCGATAAAAGCTGGATCGGTAATATTACTCATCCCCAACACTCCTAAAAAAGTGAAGGGGAAAATAATAAAGCAGGCAGCTGCAACTGCCCCAAGTACGATAATAGCTTTCAAGGTATCCTTTACGGGGTCTTTAAATTCGCTCACGTAACAGACTGCAATTTCAGCCCCGTAGGTAATATAGCCTCCGATGAACAACCCACCCATCATCAGAGTGAAGGCAGTACCGCTCAACCAACTGGTTGTGTTTTGTGGAATGAAAGGTAGAAAGTTGGCTGGATTGATTTTGCCGGTGAGCAACGGTACGATCGCAAGCAGGAGCAATGGAATCAAAGATAGAAGCGCCAGCGCAAACTGTATCTTTGCCGTTTGGAGGATACCCCTATGCTGCATATAAAACGCCAGCAGCAGAATTACCGCACTACACAGGATGATCCCGTTGAGCTTGAAGGTGATTCCCGGCAATATCCCTGAAAGGTCGAGCAGGGTGATGGAGAACTTCGCCAATGGCGTATCTGCCAAAAAAGCAGTCACGATGTAATTTCCTGCCAGCGCCGCTGTAACTGCCAGCGCCCCAGACCAAGTGATCCAATAGCACCAAACATTGATGGGGGCAAAAATCTTGCCGTAGCGAAGCCATGCGACTGCGCCGTAGATAGAAGCTCCTCCCGTCTTGTTCGGAAAGATAGCCGCCAGCTCGGCGTATAAAAAGAGTTGCATGAAACCGATCGCAGTTGATAGCGTCCAGACAAGTATCGATGGCGTGCCTACAATTGCCGCCATTGCGCCTATGGCCACCAAAATCGATGGTAATACACCAGCGCCAAGCCAAAAAGCTTCTTTCCAATCTATAGTTCTCTTCATGATTTTTCGATTCTTTCGGAATTATTATGTGCCTTTTTAGGTTGTAGGGGCGAAGCAAACGGGCAAAACATCGATCGCTCTCCCCCTAGATTTTCTGCCCGTTTGCTTCGCCCTCTACGATGACTGATACCAAATCCGCAACGATTACCCCCTTTATGTCTATAGGCTGTAGAGACGTTTCATGAAACGTCTCTACAATGT
>NZ_JAIQZM010000070.1 GCF_023333595.1 Argonema galeatum A003/A1 | reverse complement strand
TTTTAGCTATATCTTGACGAATATCATCTAAACTACTCGGCTCTAAACTCAAAGTGGAAAGTTTACCTCCTACCCATTACAATTACTGAGGCTGTCTATGTGATGGCTTTTTAAGGCGAGTCATCCTCATCAACCAGATGGAGAACACTATTAGACCTCTCCAGAAATTAAAGGTGCTAGCCCTTGAACCATTGTAGAGACGTTTCATGAAACGTCTCTACAATGTTTTTTGGAGATGACTAATGACTAATGACTAATGACTAATGACCAATGACTAATGACCAATGACTAATGACTAATGACTAATGACCAATGACTAATGACTAATCTTACTTAACTTGCGTGAACCGAATAACGTATGGGGTATACTTGTCTTTTTGGTAAGATCCAATCCAAATACTATACGTTCCAGCTAGCCACTCACCGGCAATACCAGCATTTTTCCCTTCGCTGTCATCATTACACCAAGTTCCACCAGGGCCTTGAATCACTAAAGTAGTGTCGTCTGGACTTTGAACCTGAACTCGCAGATAGTTAAAAGCAGAACTCAGAACTAGCGTGTGGCTAGGATTTTTGCCCACAAAACCAACACAAGGGCCATTTGCTGTTTCCTGACTACCGGCGATGTGGCTGGCACGTTCCGAACCGCCACTGATACCTGTAATAGTTCTGGGGTCTGGCTTAAACCCAGGCCCGATGGTGAGATTGTCGAACAGGGGCATAGGCGGGTCTGGCTGAGCTAGAATCTTTTGGGGAAGTAAAAAGTAAAAACTAAAAAGCAAAAAGTAGGATAAAAAAGAAACTTCTTTTCCCTTTTGCCTTCTTTGGGCGTTCTCCGGCTCAGCCTTAGTAACGTAGGGAAGTAGGGGAGAATTGCTTTTTGACTTTAATCTGGCCCCTAGATTAGGCTCCCTATTTGGCACTCCAATTGTCACTGACTTTAGGAAAAGCATTAGAGTTATAATTACCCTCAATAGACTTATTGCAAAAATACTAATTATTGATTTTTTACCGCAGATGAATGCAGATGTAGGCGTTAGCGAAGCGATTTGCGATCGCGAATTAGCCTTACCGTAGGTTAAAAGAGATGAATCTGATTACATATCTCAACTTTTGCAAGAGGTTTAAGCTAAAGGACGACAAGATTGCTAACCGAGTTCCCCTAAAAATTAAGATAATTTAACTTTTGATTTGCTAAAAATATAGCAAATCAAAAGTTAAATTGCTTAAAAATGAAGAATTGAAAAATTATTCATTTTCAGTTTTCGATCGCCTGCTGTAAGCGAACCCGATCTAATCCTCGGTGATGCAGGAGCAGCCAAGATTGAATCAGGTCAGGGCCATGCACATCGCCGGTGAGAGCAGCGCGGAGACTTCGCATTACTAAACCTTTTTTCAGATTTTGTTCTTTTGTCACTTGTTTGATTATCTCTTGCGTCCCGGCTTCTGTCAGCGGTTGATGGTTATCCAGAGCTTTTAGAATGGCTTCTAGAACAGTTTTGGCTGCTGGTTGTTGCAACTGAGCTTTTCCTTCTTCGGTGAATTCTACGCTTGAGGTGAAGAGATACCGGCTCATGACGATCGCATCTGGGCTGGGAACGGCGCTGGGGCCTGTGGGATCGGCGTTCTTGAGCGCTTCGATCTGTTCTACCCACTCAGTATCGCTTAAATAGCGATCGCTCACTGGCAAACGAACTAAGCTAGGGCCAATCAAAGCGGTAATCTGCTCTAACCAGGCCCGATCGCTCACCGGATCGAATTCATGTCCCGCCTCTTGCCAGTAGGGAATCAGCAGGTCGCACAGCTGGGATACAGGCATATTGTGCAGATATTGGCTATTGAGCCAATTCAGCTTATCCCAATCAAACTTCGCTCCTGCTTTATTGACGCGCTCGAAGCCAAACTGCTCAGCTGCTTGCTGCAAACTAAAGATTTCCTTGGTGGAATCTGGCGGCGACCACCCCAATAGCGTCATGTAATTGACTAAAGCTTCCGCCATATAGCCCAACTTCTTAAAGTCAAAGATGGATGTCACACCACGCCGTTTGGAGAGTTTACGCCCTTCCTTGTCCAAAATCAAGGGAGTATGGGCAAACTCTGGTATCCCCGCACCCAAAGCTTCGTAGAGCAGAATTTGTTTGGCTGTGTTGGCAATATGATCTTCACCCCGGATGACATGAGTTATTTTCATGTCAATGTCATCTATCACCACCGCCAGGTTGTACAAAGGTTGAGCAAAGGCTTCTGTTTCCGAAGCACGGGCAATCACCATGTCCCCACCCAGGTCGCTTCCTTTCCAGCTAACTTTGTCCCTTACCATATCGTTCCAGGAAATCTCCCGGTCATCATCGATTTTGAAGCGAATTACCGGGCGACGCCCTTCTGAAGAAAAAGCTGTCTCCTGCTCTGGCGTTAGGTTGCGGTGCCGGTTATCGTAGCGGGGAGCCTCTTTTCTGGCTTTTTGAGCCGATCGCATTTCTTCCAGTTCGGCTTCGCTGCTATAGCAACGATAGGCCGAACCTTTATCCAGCAGCGTTTGAATTGCTTGTCGGTAGAGGTCGAAACGCTTGGTTTGGAAAAATGGCCCTTCATCCCAATTGAACCCCAGCCAAGTAAGGCCATCGAGGATATTCGCGGTGTATTCCGGGCGCGATCGCTCTAAATCCGTGTCCTCAATTCGCAAGATAAACTGCCCACCTTGATTACGGGCAAACAGCCAGTTAAATACAGCCGTTCTGGCCGTACCGATGTGTAAGTTTCCAGTAGGACTGGGTGCAATCCGAACTCTAACAGTCACAGCAAATTCTCTCTTCTGAACGCTGAACAATAAAAGACGAACGACTTAATTCATCTTTTATTTATGTTTTATCCTTGATTTTACGGGACTGACGGGGCTCGAACCCGCAACTTCCGCCGTGACAGGGCGGTGCTCTAACCAATTGAACTACAGTCCCTTTTTCCACACAATCTCCATTATGCAGAGGTTTTGGAAAGTTGTCAAACTGTAGTTACGAAACTTTACATTACTAACTTGAGCGCATTGAGCGAGACTGGGCCTTACGCCTGTCTGTCGCTTGGTGTCCAAGAGTTAACGGCTATAGGCAAAGCGCTTGACTCGTATTAGCATCAGGGCTACCAGGACAGATCCAGCGATCGCACTTGGTTCTGGAATTTTGCGATGTTCGTCATCAGACAAACCAAGCGCTTTCACAACACTTTCATTAGGTATGCGTTCTCCCTCCTCGTTGTCCTTTACCAAACCGAAACCCTCTGAGTACGACCACATCGTCCAGCCAATATCGTATTTTTCCAAGATCGATCGCACATCGCCAATCCAAGCAACGCGATCGTCCTCGCCAAGAAAAGGACGGTAGACGCCAAACTCATTAGCAGTCAGCAGCACATTGTTTTCTTCCGCCCAAGCAGCAGCTTGAGCAATCCGTTTTTCCACTTTGGCTGCATCCCACTGTTGGTCGCAATATGACTGCGCCCATTCCTTCGCACTTTCGTTAGTTATCGTTGATATAACCGCCGCACAGCTTTCTTGATTGTAAGGATAGGGCAAATCGTGGAGATAAGAAAACTCCTCATCCATCCAATCTGCGCCCTGATGCGTGAAAACCATTGGCTCATAAAAGTGGAAATTGTAAACCACATTTGGATCTTCCACAGGAGTCAGCGTCTTGAGACCGTCAATGCCGTCCCAATCGTATCCCTTCGCAATCAGAGTGTTATTTGGTGCGCCTTCTCGCATAGCAGCCAGCAGCTTTCCCTGAACCTCATTCCAGCGTTGTACTGGGTCAATATCGGTATCTTGAAGAAAGTAACCAAAAGCGGGTTCGTTGAGCGTTTCTAGAAAGACTTGTTCTGGATCGCGAGTACTGAGGTGTGCAGCTAAAGCCTTCCAGAATTGTGCAGCAACGGTGACGAAAGCATCATCGTTAGCCAGACGATCTTTAAAATTATCTCCTGGGCT
Source organism: Argonema galeatum A003/A1 (assembly GCF_023333595.1). Taxonomy (GTDB): domain Bacteria; phylum Cyanobacteriota; class Cyanobacteriia; order Cyanobacteriales; family Aerosakkonemataceae; genus Argonema; species Argonema galeatum. The sequence goes on along the minus strand of NZ_JAIQZM010000070.1, from coordinate 8,639 downwards.
AAGGTCTATAATTACGGACAAGTCGTGAGCGTCGATCTTGTTAAGGGCTTCGTCCAGGTATTGCAGATTTTGGGTATTTAGTACTCCTGGGTTGTTTTCATCGAATAGAAAAGCAGCGTCGATCGGCAAGCGAACGTGTTCAAATCCTAAACTTTTGATGCTTTCGATGTCTTGTTCGGTAATGTAGTTCGCGTCAAAGTTAGAGGTTTGCGCGAACCAGTGGCTGAGATTAATGCCGCGTGTTAGCTCATCAAAGCGCGAATCGGCGATTTTGCTAATGGTCCCGCTATCAAGGCTTGTGGAACTTAAAATAGCTGCATTGGCATGGGAAATTCCTGGCAGCATAGAACAGATAAGTGTGATGCCAAACAATTTGAGGTATTTCATTTTTTGCTATCTGGTAGATGCTAGTATCCCTGGCAATTACTTAGTTGGCCGCCCTTGCTATAACCTGAAAGCCTGGAAAATCTGTGTTGGACTTGTAAATAGCATCCATAATGTACGTAAAATTACAGATTACGCAAAACAGAACTAAGTATTTTTCAGGAGGTTTAAAATAGTATTGGCATAACATTCTCCAATTTGCTAGTAATTTTACGTAGTTTACTGAAAATTTATATTAGCTTTATCAAAAATACATATTTCAGTATTTAAAGATTGTGTAAAGTTAGTGTAACCTTTCAGTGTTTCTTCTAGGTGAATAGCTATGTTTTGTTAGCTTTCCAACGCTTCAAAACGATCGGCAAAGTAGATAGCCCAGCGAGCATTGCTAAGGCACCGAAGAGCTGCCAAGGCGGACGACCTGTAGCGGCTTCTAGCCCACCTTGCCCCAACCAAGCATAAGCAAAGGTTCCCGGTATAATTCCCACCCCCGTGGCCAGCACGTAAGTAGGTAGACTAATAGGCGTCAAACCCAACAGGTAGTTAACGGCATTAAATGGAAAAACTGGCGCTAAACGAATCGACAAAGCGAACCAAAACCCATTTTCTTCAATCCCCTGACTGAGTTGGCGTAAGCGATCGGCCCCTTCAAACTGCTGTCTGGCCCAATCACCTGCGATAAATCGGGCCACCAAAAAAGCCCCCGTAGCCCCCAACGTCGCCCCGATGATTGACCATAATCCACCCCATAACGCCCCAAACAGCGCTCCCGCTGACAGCGTTAAAATCGTACCCGGAACCGCCAATAACGCCGCCACGAAATAAATGACGATGAACCCCAACGGTGCGAAAATTCCCGCCTGTTGTTTCACTTCTTGCAGATTTTCTGGCGTTAGCCAAGCGCCAACTGGTGTAAATTTAAGGATGATGAAGTCAGCCGCAATAAAGACTGATATTCCAATCACCAGTCTTATCCATGAATGCTTTTTTTCGTTATTAGTCATTGGTCATTTGTCATTAAGTCATTAAGTCATTAAGTCATTAAGTCATTAAGTCATTAAGTCATTAAGTCATTAAGTCATTAGTCATTAGTCATTTGTTAAATCTCTCCCCCTCTTTCCCTAGCCCCTAGCCTCTAGCCCCTAGCCCCTCTTTCCCTAGCCCCTATAATAAAGCGCCACCACAGCTTGAACCTGAGCCCGCTGTACAACCATAGCAGTATGGCGCTGTTTGCACCTCGTCGATCAAATCTAAACTTCCCGCTTCCAGTAGCTTGCCAACCGTTAGCGTTTCATCGCCTTTGAGTTTTGCTGGCAGATTTTCCATCTGGTTAAAGTCGCAATCATAGACATTTCCCAAATAATCAATAGACAGTTCATTTCTACACATTAAATGTTCGATCGTGCTGGAGTTAAAATTAGACTCCAAAAATTTTAGATAAGGTGTGTTGAGCTTCTGGCGCTGTAAATGCAGCTTTGTCCGCCCGATCGGTAGATTAGTAATAGTGAATAAGTTATTAAAACAAATATCAAAATGTTCCTTCAAAAACTTCTTATAATCCTGCTCAAGTTGAATTTGATTGGCAGTTAGCGAGAATTGTTCTGTTTTGGGAATTTGGGGATTGTATACCAAGTCAAGGATTAAATTCGCTTTTTGACCGTAGCCCAGCTTGTTCAGCCACTGGAGAGCTAGAATCGAGCGATCGTAAACACCTGTACCGCGCATTTTATCGACATTATCTTGCAGGTAGCAGGGTAGGGAAGCAACGATTTTAAGTTGATGTTTGGCACAATATTCGGGAATATCCTGAAACCCTTCCTCAAAATAAATGGTAAGGTTAGACCGCACAATTACTTGTTTATCGGCATGACGCGCTGCTTCTACTATCGGCTTAAAGCCATAAAGCATTTCCGGTGCGCCGCCAGTGAGGTCAACAATCTTGATTTGGGGAAATTTATAGATTACTTCAATTAGTTGGTGGCAAATTTCTGGGGACAGTTCTTCAGTGCGTTTTGGCCCAGCTTCCACATGGCAATGTGTGCAGGCAAGATTGCAGCGTTTGCCCAGATTGATTTGTAAAACAGATATTTGGCTTTTAGTTAATCGCGAGCCCAGCTTTTTTTTAAAGGGTGTCACAGACGAAGTTGAAACACCATCAATTACTCTGTTTTCTAGTTTTGTCATTACGGTGGGCGATCGCTAGTAGTGGTTGGTAGTTGCCGATCGGTAGTTTGCTCTCAATTATAACTGACCCCACGATCTGCCTGGGGTAGCTACTGACTGCTGACTAGCAAAGCCACAGGCATTGGCTGGGGGTGAGAAGTTCGGCGACAAAGATGGACTGGAGTAAGTCCGGGACTTGTTGGGAACTGAGGCTTCTTCAAGATGCTGGTGAAGATTTGGAACTGATTCTAGGAAAGGTATTAGAAGCTAAAATGAATGCTAATCAACTTAAAACTCGTTTGGAGATATGAGTGTGACACAACCATCTATGAGCGAGGGCGAATTAGCCAAAATGACAGAACTGCTCGAACTGGCTAAAATTACCGAGCATAAAATGAAGGAATTAGCTGATTTTACTTTGCAAATCAACCAAAAATATGAAAAACGTTTAGCCGAATTTAGAGTTGCTAAGAAATTGGGTTTTTTTGGGTCAAATATGCTGTAGGGGCACGGCATAATTAAAACCTTTGTATGACCAAGATATTTATGATGCCGTGCCCCTACAAAAATGTTTACAGTAAACATGAGCATCATAATTCCGAAAGACCCGTTAGTCTAAACTCCAGTACTAAGTGACAGATTCAACCAGTTTTGCTACCCGTTCTTTAACTTCATCTCGCACCCTGTGAAAAACTTCTATTGGTTGCCCATCTGGATCGTCCAACTGCCAATCTTGAAAAACTTCTCGCAGTACCCAATCTTCTGGCAAATTAACTCCACAGCCGCACAAAGAGATGACTATATCGTAGTCTTCAGCTTTAAAATCACTCAAAGGCTTAGATTTTTGATCTGTGATATCAATGCCAATTTCCGACATAACTTGAACAGCTGTGGGATGAACCTGACTCGCCTCTAATCCCGAACTGGTAACAGATATCTTACCTTCTCCGAGAGTGCGAGCAAATCCCTCTGCCATCTGCGAACGGCAGGAGTTTTTCTTGCAAACGAACATTACTTTTTTTATTGACATAATCAATTTCCTTTGTTATCTAGATTTGTGTGTTTACAATTCAAACTTTTTATTTGAAATCGCGAAATCCGTTTGATAATTGTCGGTAAACCAGCACTGCCAACTGCGCTCCTAAAATGGGTGCAACCCAATAAACCCAATGGTGCTGCCAAATTCCTCCCACCAAAGCTGGGCCGAACGTCCGCGCTGGGTTCATACTGGCTCCGGTTATTGGCCCCATGAATGCGGCTTCTAAACCAACGGTTAATCCAATTGCCAAACCGGCAAAGCCGATGGGCGATCGCCTATCTAAACCAGACCCCAAGATTACAAACATTAAGATAAATGTGAGAACGGTTTCCAGTACTAGGGATTGCAGCCAGTTGCCTTTGAGCGGTAAAGTGGCACCAAGATTCGCTACAGATCCCAAGGCAATTAGCAGTAAAGCTGAGGCGGCGATCGCTCCAACTAACTGTGCCAAAATATATGGCAGCACTTTCCGTCTGGGGAAAAAACCACTCGCCCAAAAAGCCAACGTTACTGCTGGATTAAAGTGTGCGCCGCTGATATGTCCTGTGGCGTAAATCAAAGCAGCAACGACTGCCCCAAATACGAAGCTGATGCCAAGATGGGTGACTGCCCCGCCGCTGATTTGGTTGACCATCACAGCACCAGTGCCAGCAAAAACCAGGATAAATGTGCCAACTCCTTCGGCGATCGCTTCCTGTTTATTCCCCTGGAAAACTGAGTCCAAAACAGCCTTTCGCGAAACTGATTTCATGCCCATCTTTAGCACTTAATAAAGATCGATTTTGATGGGCGACTGCTCCGATTGGGCGCTACTGCATGAATTGAGTAGCGTTGCGGTACTAGCTATTAAAGCCAGAATCCCAAGATTGAGCGTCAACTTTCTTGCTGTTGCATTCATCGTTGTTACCCCAAGGTCATCAATAGGGATATAACTACATCATTTCAAAAAAACTTGATTTCTCAAGTCCCCAAATGAAGCTAAAGGTTAAAATAATATAAAAAAAGTTGATGGGTTAACTGGCTTCCCAGCAGGAGCGATCGCGTAAAGAGCCGTACAAAAACAAAATTCGGGCTGGATGCTCAAAAGTCGTCATAAAGTAGTTAAAGGCTATAATACCATCATTTCAAGAAAAATTGATTTCTAAAGTTCCAAGGATGAACTTAAACGAGAAAATAATATAAAAAAAGTTGATGGGTTAGCTCGCCTCCCGGCAGGAGCGCGCGGGTAAGATCGTACTGAAGCGACGGTATTCTGCCAGGTACTGCTCCAAAACGATAAACTGAGACAGATTGAGGGTGTAGTAAATCCAGCGTCCTTCTTGGCGCGATCGAACTAAGCCCGCTTCCTTGAGAGTTTTGAGGTGAAAGGAAAGTTTAGACTGAGTGACCCCCAATTGTTCGCAGAGTTCGCAGACGCATAACTCTTGTTGGCGCAGCAGTTCTAAAACCTGAATCCGCAGGGGGTCAGATAAGGCATGAAAGCCAGAAGCAATGTCAGCAGGTGCTAAAATAGGTAGGTTTACCATCAAGTTTTTTTTGAAACATCTCTTCAGATATCCTAACCAAGCACCAGACTTAGGTGGGCAATGCCCACCCTACTGCTTCAGGACTTACGCAGAGATCCCCCCAACCCCCCTTTTTAAGGGGGGCTTTCAAGTCTCCCCCTTTTTAAGGGGGGCTAGGGGGGATCGAGGTTTGAGGTCGAAAGTGCGTAAATCCTGTGCTTGTAAGTCCTAAATTTAACAACAACCGCCGCCGGTATAGTGCCAAGTCGAATTTGTGATTAAAATTTCTTCTGGCATCAGCGAGGCGAACTTAGCAGCAGTCTTATCGCACACAGCTGCTGGGATACCGCGCTGGAGGATATGTCCAGCCGAGTCATCAAAAAACTCTTCGGTGCCAGCATAAATCGCCGTTTTGCCAGTGAAAATACAAGGGCCATCTTCTGGCATTAGCACTTTAAAAGAGACACAATCAAGACTTTCCAAGAGCAAAGGTGCTTCCAGATGATAATTCTGGCAGTCCAGAAGTCGATATGGACGACGGGCGCGAATTTCTACTTGACCGAAGCCAACATCGACGAGATGTTGGATATACTCTTGATATGTTAAAGCGCCAGAGAGACACATTGCCCGCAAGCGATCGTCTTTTCGCAGATGTTCTGGAATCGGACGAGTAGCGATCGGATCGCTCATCAACAGCCTTCCACCCGGTTTTAGGACTCGGAAGGCTTCCTGGAGGGCTTTGGCGAGGTCAGCGGGCTCAAAGATATTAAACAGGCAATTTTGAGCGACTACATCCACAGAAGCGTCTGGAACCGGCAGGGCAAATGCGTCGCCTTCCCGAATTTCGACAAAACTGCGATCGAACCAGAGATTTTTTTCGGATGCGATCGCTAAATTACAGGCCGCAGCCTCACGCATCGCGGCAACTGGATCGACAGCAATTATACCACTAGGACGGCGAGAAAAGTAAGCAAACTGCAACGCTTCCAAACCGCCGCCGACGCCCACATACAGCACAGTTGGCTCACCTGCAAGTTCTGTTGGATGCACGGTAGTGCCGCACCCGTAGTTCATCTCCTGCATCTGAGAGGGAATCTTGAGTCCCGGCAGTTGCAAAGGACTGCTTTGGACACAACACAAACCAATTTGGGGCGTTTGTGCCACTTCACTGTAAAATTCCGCAGCGGTTTCCAAATAGCTCATTTTTGTCAAAGTCAAAACTGTAGTAACATCAGGGTAGTGTAATCCTGACAAATTCGCTAAGTTCTCCAGAATAGTTTCAGTCTGGTAAACAAACTAACAATACACGCTACCAGCAGAGTATAAACAATCCCTTTAAAGAAGCCAAGTAACTGAGTTTTGGTATTTTGTATAACCCACGCATCAACTCCAGTTAAAACTAGAATAGGCCAAACTAGATTGGCAAATCCCACATAGGCAATCATGGGATTCTGACCGTTATCAATTAATAACTGTACCCATTTTCGTTGGTTAAGAACATCTATAATTATTGTAAATAAAATTAAGATAAAAAAAGCCATACCAGTGGTTACAAAATAGTAACTCAAAGTTGATGGATCTTTTTTAATCCCTCCTTGAAAAGGTTCAAAGAGTAAGCCGACCCCCAGCCAGTAAACGCCCCAGTTATACAACATTTTGATTAAGTATTCTGTTTCATTAGTTGGTTTAGTAAATAAAAACCAACCAGCCCAACAAAGTACAGCGCTCAATAACGTTGTTTGCCATACCCATCTACCTTGCAATCCAATCAGCAGCACCGAACAGTTAGCCAATATCAACACAATAATGGTATAAAAACGATTTATTTCCCATTGCAGAGGGGGGGTAATCGATAATTCTTGCTGCTCAATAATTCGAGCGCTTCCGCCTACCTCCGCAGGTGTTGTATTTTGTATCCACGATAAAATCAAATCGCCAGCAATGGTGCCGGGAATCACCACAAACAAATAGGACAAATACGCAAATTGGAAGAGCCAAGGTACGGGAGAAGCTGACCAAAGTTGAGCAATCCAACTGCCACTAACGGTAGCTGACAAACGCAAAGCTAGTAATAAGCCCAAAACTCCCAGACGCAGCCGCAAGTTAAACTTAGTAAACAGCCAAATTAGGGAGCTAAAGACAGCGGTATTTGCCAGAACAATAAGGATAATATCGCTACGATCGAGTGAAAATCCGCCGCCATCCCGATATCGCAGTTGAGACAGAAGTACGATCGCAGATATCCATGCTATAATTGGAATTGCTGTGCGATGCCATTTTGGCAATGAATCTGGCAAACGTACAAACATGAAAAATAATATTAAAAATCCCCATAAAGCAATCCACCATTTTTCTGGAGTAGGGTCTTGGCTGATGATGGTTGGCCGTAGATGCTGAAGAACTATGGCGAATGTTGCTAAGAAAAATCCTCTTTTAAGGATGTGTAAAATAAGTTCTGGGTAAGAAACTTTTTTGGCAAGGCGACGAGATAATGCTAGGGGTATGGCTGCACCCATTGAAAATAAAAACAATGGAAATACGAGATCGACCCAGGTTAAACCGGGGAGATTAGGATTGTAGGTGTGGGTTGGCGGCGGTTCTTGGGCGTGATACATCCAGGCGGGTAAGATGCGGTATGCGATCGTACCCGATAAGATCATTGCTAAAACGGCGAATCCACGCAAGGCATCTAGGGCGTAGGCGCGTTTTTGGTTTGCTGCAAAAATTAACATATCTGACTGTGGCTGTTATTTGCAGATCTTACACTTTTAATGCAGCGCAGCAGAAATAACTCACCAGTTCACAAGTAGTTAAATGCCTGACACTCAAAAGATTTTTGAATGAGTGAATGAGTGAATGAGTGACTTCCGCGTAGCGGCACTATCATTTGGCGGTCTAAAACCCCTAGACTGAAATACGTAGCATCAAAGTCAAAGATGGGACAATACGAACGCCTAATTCTCATGGCAGAGGATGAACTGACCCAGTACAGTACCGATGCCCGTAAAATTGAAAAACTCCGCCAAAAAATAGGTTTATCCGTTACTGTAGCAGAACAACGACAGGTCAAAGAAACATTAGTCGCCGAAATGCCAAAAGATTTCTTGAGCCTACTGGTGGAAAAACAGCGTCAGACTGTCGCTTTGCCATTCTGGGGTATTGCAGGACTGGGACTGCTACTGGGTATCGCCCTCTCCCAACCAGCCGACTATATCGCCACAGTTGTAGGAACCGTTTTAGCGATCGCATTGCAAAAATTGGGCTGGAGTTTGCAGGCTAAACGCTTGGTACTCCAAACTCTTGAGGATATCGAAGAACGGACGAGCAAACCGATGACGGAAAATGCTGCTAGTCCCAAGAGCGATCGCTCTTAACTAAGAGTTTTGCACCTTAGTTGGACTTCTCCCGCCATTTTATTAAAAAAAAAGCGCCCTCCAATTAGGAGAGCGCCTTTTGTTAGTTAGCTAGAGAGAAAATTAACCATTGATAGCAGGAGCAGTCATAGCCACAGGAGCAGCAACACCAGCAGCCAAATCGAGAGGGAAGTTATG
>NZ_JAIQZM010000069.1 GCF_023333595.1 Argonema galeatum A003/A1 | reverse complement strand
CAACACCACCAACACCACCAACACCACCAACACCAACACCACCAACACCACCAACACCACCAACACCACCAACACCAACACCACCAACACCACCAACACCACCAACACCACCAACACCAACACCACCAACACCACCAACACCACCAACACCACCAACACCACCAACACCACCAACACCACCAACACCACCAACACCACCGACACCAACGGAAAATTCCAATGCTGAATTACCTTCTGGTGATCTGGCTCGATCGCTTACACCCCAAGAAAACCCCGCACCCCAATCCAGACCAACGAACACCACCACCAAAGGAAAACTCGACCAATCGATCGCAGCATTAGAAGAAGTCTTCACGCGGCAGTATGAAGCGTATTTGGGTCAACCACCCACCACTCCGATTCAATCCATACAACAGATTCAAACAAGACTCCGAGAAGTTGAACGGGAAACCTCCATCAAACCCGCACTACTCTATATCGTGTTTGGTCGGCAGAATTTGGGCGCAAATGCGGCTTTAATTTGTCCCCTGTCTGAAACTGAGGAAAACAGACATGAGCAAGAACCATTTCTTTGCGATCGCTCTCCCAATGACACCGTAGAACTCATCGTAGTAACAGGAAACAACGAACCCATTAGCTTGCAAATCCCCGAAGCGACGCGCCAAAAAGTGGAAGCTTTAGTTAAAGAAATGCGGGAAGAAATTACCAAGACAACGCGAGACATCCAACCCAACGATTACCGCAAATCCTCCCAAGAACTTTATCAACTGCTAATCGCACGCATTGAACCAGTTTTGAAACAGCAAGGCATCACCAATCTGATCATTGTTCCAGATGTGACAATTCGTTCTCTACCGATCGCAGCCCTTCACGACGGTCAACAATTTCTGATCGAAAAATACAGCCTTGCCATCATGCCTAGTTTCAGTTTGACTAAACCCCACTACGTTAACATCTCCAATTCGCCTATCCTGGCAATGGGTGCGTCAACATTTCCCCAGTCAGCTGACCAAAAACCTTTACCAGCTGTTTCGATTGAATTAGCTACAATTACAGCTAACACAAATCTGAGCCAATTGTTTTTAAATCAAGACTTCACTCTTGACAACCTCAAAACTAAACACTCCACGGGAAACTTTGGTATCGTCCACCTCGCCACTCATGCCGCATTTGAACCAAACGACCGCAAAAACTCTTATATCCAATTGTGGGATACTAAATTGCAGTTGCCCCAAATGAAAGAGTTGGAATGGAACAACCCGCAGATAGAATTATTAGTTCTATCTGCTTGTCAGACAGCAATAGGAGATCAACAAGCAGAGTTGGGGTTTGCTGGGTTAGCACTACAAGCTGGAGTAAAATCAGCAGTGGCGACTTTGTGGTCTAGTGACGATATCGGTACACTAGCGCTGATCGCCGAATTTTATCAGCAATTAAAGCAGGGTCGGACTCGTGCTGAAGCACTAAGACAAGCTCAAATAGCTATACTTACAGGTCGCGTCAGCATCGAAAACGGAAATTTGCTACTTTCCAACGGAACATCAATACCCCTACAAGAAATAGCTAAAAGCAACAACTTAAAGTTCGATCATCCTTACTACTGGTCGGCATTTACTGTGATTGGCAATCCTTGGTAACAAATCGCCAATGACTACAGCTAAAAAATCCGATCTTATCTGCGTTCATCTGCGTTCATCTGTCTTCATCTGCGGTAAAATTTAATCAATGATGCCCACAGACAATGCCGATGTAACCAGACATGATATCAGTACACTCCAGAAACCCGGTTTCTTGGAGAAACCGGGTTTCTGTTAATCACCAATAACTTGATAAATATTAATGCTTCCTTCCCGTCCTTTAAGTTGCACGCAACCGATAAATTGGGTAGAAAATTTTCCTTCAATATACTTATAAGTTTCTTCACCGATCAAGATACGACAAATTCCACCCTCTAAAGACTTATCGTAACTTTCTAACCGGGCAGCTATATTAACAGTATCTCCAATAGTTGTATAATTAAGTCTTTGGTGAGAACCCAGACTTCCCGTTACCACAGTTCCCGTAGCAATTCCGACTCGCATTTCCACTGTAGGAAGTCCTTGTTGCTGCCATTGTTGATTCAAAGAAGCCAGTTTTTTTCCCATTTCTACAGCACAAGTCACTGCTGCGATCGCATCTTGGGCAATTTCCTCTGGGGTAGTGCTGGGAATGGGAACACCAAACACCGCCATCACTGCATCGCCGATAAATTTATCTACCACTCCCTCACAATCCAAAACAACCTGAGACATAACTTTCATGTAATCATTCAGCCAAAACATTAAGGTTTCTGGATCGGTTTTCTCAGTAATAGTCGTAAAACCTTTAATATCCGTAAATAACACTGTTGCTGTGATCTTTTGTCCCAGTAATTGTCCTTCTCTAAGTAACTGATGGCGATCGCGCCATACTGCTTGGGCAATTTTCGGCCCTACGTGCTGTCCCAACAAGCTCATCACCGTAAGTCGATCTTGGCGCTCAATGTAATTAATATAACCAGTAATTACAATCCCAGACCCTACTAAAGCTAGTAACGGCGGTACAACAGGAATCCACCACCCGAACAGAAATCCTATGTAAGCGCTACCGACGAGAAACGCACCAACTAGCAGAATACTAACAAATTTCCAGCGAATTCGCAGCAATCCAAAACCTAAGATTGCGCCTACAGAAGACGAAAGCAAAATCCACAAATTTTCCCCTACTTTTGGCAAAGCATTGATTAATGGACGATCGTTTAAAGCAGCGCTGATAATTTGGCTAGTAAGATGGGCATGGATTTCTACACCGGGGGTAGCGCTAAGGTAATTGTAAGTGTAAGGAGTAAAAAAAAAGTCCTTTACAGTTTCGGAATTTGAACCAATTAAAACAATGCGATCGCGGATTAACTCACGAGAAATTCGATTCTCTAACACTTCAGTCATGGAGACAGTTTTAAAGACATGACAATCATTTATATGTCTTTTTTGTGGACAGCTACGAGAACGAAAATTAAACAAAATTTGATATCCGCCCGTATCTACTCCCGCATAACCGCCAAAGTCTTTCGTCAAACGGGTAAAGATTGCCTTTCCCAAACTATACTTACCAGATTCAGCCTTAATTTCTCGTAGGTAAATGCCCTCTTTCTGCAAATACATCAAAGCCAGTTCCACTGATAAACTATAGGTCGTTTTTCCCTTGGGTTCGTTGACAGCTAGCAAAGCGCGGCGTACCTTACCATCAGTATCCAATACAATATCGCTAGCGCCGACTCGATGGTTCTGCTTCAAAGTCGATGGAGTAGCAACCAAATCTCGATCGGTATTCCTCACGGCTTTGGTAATTCCAATTAAGTTCGGTGTAGATTTAAAGACGGCAAGTAATCGATCGTTGCCAGGTGGTACGGGTAAATCTCGATAAATATCCAAACCAATTACTCTTGGTTGCAAAGCTTTTAGTTTCTGCAACAACTCGGCAAAAGTTCTATCGGAAATTGGCCATCGATCGGCTTTCCCAATATCAGACTCGGAGATTTCCACTAAGACAATGCGATCGTCCATTGGTTCCGTCGGTCGCCAGCGAAAAAATTGATCGAGTGCAGCCCACTCTAAAAGCTGCAAAACTCCTAGACTTCGCAGCATAATGATTAATAAAGTTACACTGGGGACTGTAATTAAGATGCCGCGCCATTCCCCAAGTAACTGTCGGAATTTATTAATTGTCATTTGCTGTGAAGGCTCATTTGTGTTTTATCCAAAACGATGGACTAAGCAGAATTTTCAATTTGATGGTTTGCAGCACTCCACTAAGGGGGAAGAAACAATGTCATCAAGTTTGACAGATTCTGATTGTAGAAGTTGCCTCCACATAATTGTTGCCGTTGAATTAGTCGAAACTCTAGGTTTCTGTTCTGCTATAATTTTTAGAGCGTCGTACCAAATGCCGTTTTCTGCATAAACTCGCGCTCGTTCACTTGGGTTAGTATTATTTGGCACTCTGGCAACTGCCGTAGGCGGGGCTATCCGCTTAATCCACCCAATTTTGGATGCGTCTGCGGCTCGATCATCGGATTGGCAATGCAATAATAAGCGCCATTCATAGGTCTTACCGATTTCTAGACGAGGTTTATTGGTTGGGTATTGAATGCTGATGATACCGGGAATATTTCTGAGAGGAAATGTTGTTTGGTAAATTACAGTCTTCTGCGCCCGATCGTACAAAAGAAACTCTCCGGTATTTGCCTGAGTTTGAGGCACATAAGCAAAGAAGATAGGATGATCTGCAACAGTTAACCCCTCTTGGCTACGTGGGAGCAAGAGTGTCAAAATAGAAGATTGATTTGCATCTTGAGGACATCTTCCTCTTGTGCCGCCGCTAGCTGTACCGTCTTTAGGTTTTCCATCGTCAGGCGGTGACTGAAAGCGAATGAGAGTTGTATTTTGCAGCGTTTGATTATTGCCATCTGGCGCTTGAACCATAGAGTCAGCCTTTACAAACGGCTGCGAGCCAAAAGCTAACTCTAAAGGAGAAGCTAGTAAAAGCACCGATAAATACAGAGAAGACTTTCTAGTAAACATTTAAGAACTATCTTGTGTGGGAGTGTTCTGCCATCTATTTACCGTTATATCCCACGTTTCACAGTCAGGGCAAACGCATCTAACGTAGGGCGTAAATAAACTGTTACACTGATAATTGATCTCTAGAACCAGGTTCTATGTACAAGCGTTCCAAGTTCGAGACTACCCAGACTCAGATCATGTACAGGGCGGAAGATCTGATTGGTGCAGCTTCCAATCGCTACCGGATTACGGTTCAGGTTGCCAATCGCGCTAAGCGCCGCCGATATGAAGAGTTTGACAGTCTCGATGACCCGATGATGAAGCCGGTAATCCGGGCCATCATTGAGATGTCTGACGAGTTAACTCAACCAGAGATCATTGGCGAGTAATAACTCAAGTTGCTAGTTACTTGCTTTCTGGGTATGTTGTTACGATGCCGCGCTCTTATTACCACTGGGATAAGAGCGCGGCATCGCAACAACGTACCTAATACCCGCCTCAACTATATAACTAGCAACTTGCGTTAATATTACATTTGTATTCGTGGTTCGCGGTTAGCAGTCAACAATAAACCACGAACTACGAACAATGCCCCATACCCTATGCCCAACAAACTTTTTGCAGTAACAGCCCTGACAGTAGTAGGTTTGACGGTTTTTGGTTGGAGTTTGATATCTGTTCCGAGTTTATTGAGTTCAGCGCCTGCTACAGCCCAGCAATTCAAACCACAAGATGTTTGGCGGCAAGTTTATCAAATGCTGCCGGATTTGCCTTTGGAGAATCAATATATCAGTAGGGAGACTGGGAAACCCGCTACAGACAACACTTTGGTGAGTCGCTTGGTTCGGTATCACATCTATGTGAAAGGGCGTCCGCCGATGTATCGATTGGATTGGAAGCTGACTATGGCAGACTATCTGGGCGCGAATGACTTTATGGGGGAAGCGGCGTATCCGGGTAACGATACTTTGCGGCAAAATCCGATCGATAACGATCGCGCTGTCATCAGTCGCCTCAGTCGCGCTCAGCGGGATGCCCTCATCAATGCGATCGTCAGCATCTTTAATCCTAACGTTGCTGCTGAGTCTCAACCAAAGCCCGATCCCACCCCAGGACAAGAACCCCCACCAGCACCGAATCCCAACTCCCCCCGACAGCAACCCCAACCGGGAGACGCTCAGCTACTCAGGCAATAGCATATATGGAGCGGATTGTCAAGAGTGGAGAAGGTTGGCGTATGGGCTGGAATCCCAATGCTGCTAAGTTTAAAGGTTTAGTCGGAGGGGATAACTGGGCGATCGAGCTAACCGAGGCTGAGTTAAATGATTTTTGCCGATTGCTGGAGCAATTGGCAGCAACGATGAGCCAGATAGCTAGCGAGTTGATGGATGAGGAGAAAATAGCCTGCGAAGCCGAAAGCGATTTACTGTGGCTGGAAGTGGCGGGCTATCCCCATGCCTACAGCCTTCATTTGATTGTGAATTGCGATCGGCAGTGCGAGGGCAGCTGGCCAGCCGATGCAGTTCCCGGCTTGCTTCAAGCCGTTCAAGTGCTAAAAGTTTTCTAGTTGTCAATTATTTTTTTTGTGCTATACTAGGAAAGCGAATTGAAATCGGGGCGTAGCGCAGCTTGGTAGCGCACCACTTTGGGGTAGTGGGGGTCGCAGGTTCAAATCCTGTCGCTCCGATATTTAAGAAAACAGCCAAAACCCCCACGGGCAGATGAATACAAAGATTTACTCTGGAGATCGTAGCATCTCTGGAGTGAATCTTTTTTTTGTTTGCATATTGACTATTGACTATCAGATGGCTATCAGTGTTTCTTTGCGTTCGGTGCAAGTCTATGACCTTTAGTTACAATCTAAGGTAAACAAGAATGAAGCTAAGAGATATTATTAGCCGCCTTGTCATCGACCCCCGCAAATTGAGGGAATACGCGCTTAATCCTGACAACCCAATAGGCGGCGACAAAGCGGTAATGTTTCAGCGTCATTTAGGTTTTACCAGAGATATAGCAACCGATGAGTCGGTTAAGCCATAAATCTGGGGAGGGGGCTAGGGGCTAGGGGCGAAGCATTCGGGCATATAATTTATTGGTTAAAACCGAAGATTTACTACCCGAATGCTTCGCCCCTACTGCCCTAATCGACGAGAGCGGTTGCTATAATTATGAGCCTCTCCTAGAACAAATTTCGGCACAAGCGCTTGAGGCTGAAGCAATTTTAGGACAAACTGACGAACATGGACAACGTTATCGAGTAGATTTAGAAATTACTGGAACTGAAGGACAGCAAGAAATTGTGCGTACAGGTTGGATAGTAGAACCAGGTAGTGATGCAGCGAGATTAGTAACGCTTTTTGTACGGAGGAGAAGATGATTGAACCAGAATTATTTGATGTAATTGAATTGCTGGTTAATCTGCCTGAGTATAATCTTTTTGCGGGAGTGCAAGGAGCAATTGTAGATTGTTATGCTGATGGTAAATATGAGGTAGAGTTTACTAACCAAGAAGGGGAAACAGAGGTTATTTGTCCGCTATCATCTCATCAATTTATTGTGGTTTTGAAGGCTAAAACTAAGAGTTGGTTATCAGTGTCAGAACAGATTGTAGCTGCGATCGCGAATTTGTCTTAGGTTTCGATTTCTAAATTTCAGACACAAGTAAGCTATTCTGAGTTAAACTGAATGATAGACTTACCCCCAAACAAGTTATTCTATACGATCGCTTTGCCCGAAAAGGAAATAAAATGATGAACATCACCCTTAGAGCCGAGCAAGAACAATTTATTCAAGCAGAGATTAAAAAAGGACGATATCAAACCGCAGAGCAACTGATTAGTGAAGCATTAAAGCTGCTAGAAGAATTAAATCAACAAAGAGATGAAATACGTCTAGAAGAACTCCGTCAAAAAATAGCTGTAGGAACTGAACAAATTAAAAAAGGACAGACTACTGATGGCGAAGAAGTTTTTGCTAGACTCCAAGAGAAGCTGCGGCGTGATTTTGGAGTAGAAGGATGAGCAGTTACTCTTTTTCAGATGAAGCTGTTCGAGACTTAGATGAGATTTGCAATTATATTGCTCAAAATAATGCTAGTGCTGCTAGTAAAGTTTTTGATGCCATTCGTAAGAAGTGTCAAATTGTAGCCAGTTTTCCTAATATGGGAAAAAGCTACGAAAAGCTTGCTCCTGGATTGCGAGGTTTTACTATTGATGATTACATCATTTTTTATTATCCCAGTGAAGATGGAATTGATGTAACTCGCGTGATTAGTGGATATCGAGATTTAGAATCTCTGTTTTCTGATTCAGACAACGATGAAGATGAGTAAGAAATGCGATCGCATTTTGGATATTTTAGGGGATTGCGATCGCGCAGCGTGCCGTAGGCATATCGCTTTTGTTCCCTCCTGAATACATAGATTGCTGTTTTTGTCAACGATGTGGATATTTTTTACTACAGATGAACACAGATGTAAATTTAGATTTAGTCGGGGAGTGATGCTGGGGCACGACCTTTGTAATTGAGCTCACTGAGATGTGTTAGCCGCCATCACTTAAAAAGCCAGTAATTCTCACAGGTTACTTGCCAAAGCGATCGCAGTTATCCTGGTGAAAACACGGGATATTAGAGTTGTAGAGTTCAACGCGCTCCCATGATGTACCCAGTCAACCTTCCCGGTGCCATTTCCGAAATCCTCGTCTCCGTTACTAACACAGGTGTTCTGACCTTAGCCGATCGTTATGGACTGATGGTAGCTACCCTAGATGAATGCTTGGATGAAGAAGACAGAGGCTCTCTCAACAGACTACTGAGAGCAGTACTGAAAGGACGGGTGAAGATGGTGAGCGACCTCTCAGCAGCCGCTTAATATCGAAGTCTAGATTATGTAAGGCTGCTGATGGAGCAATGAGCGTTGAACTACAGTAGCGATCGCATTTCTTGAATTAAAATATCTGTTTTGATGGTTGGCATAGGATAAGCCTCCGAAGGGCCCTATTGCATAGGCATTTGCTTTTTGAACCTAAAGTATAACTCTACTCAAGCCCAGTTGCGATCGCCGGAGGGACAGTCCTCAAATCGTGCGATCGCTAACCCAACGCTAATAGTAGCGTAGAGCGCGTTGCCAAGAACCCTACAGGTAGTGTAAGGTTTTAGATCCCTGTCGCTCAAGTTATGACTCTTAAGTACGATCGTGCAAATGCGTCCACCCAGTTTAGACCTCGAACACTTCCAAGAATTAGCGTGCAGCGGCATTGACACTAAGCTGGCGGCGCTGAATTTCATTTCGCTGGAAGCTGATGCTGTCCTAGAGCATCTGTTAATCTCCTCTCCCATACCCAGCAATAATGCTGAGCGACAACACAGAAGGTGGCTGCGTAGCCAGACCTTTGTCGCTTCGGGAGGTTGGTGGTGTTCGGGACTAGACCCCCTCAACCATTGGCGGGAGATGAAGTGGGGGTGTTATAAGCCAAACCGTCCCAGGCTAAACAAAAAGGCCAAGCCGGTTAAGTACGAGCATCCACCGAAAACACCGACGCGGGTTTTTTGTCTGAGGGTGCCGCTACATATATGGCAGCAGGTTTCCCGGCGCTACGGTGTTGCGATGCCAGAGAACATAGTTATTATCCAAACTGGAGAAGCGCTTGGGTTTTGGCAGTGGGTGGTGGAAGCGAAAATCCCTTTGATTATCTGCGAGGGAGCGAAGAAAGCAGCAGCTTTGTTGAGTGAAGGATATGCTGCTTTAGCATTATCGGGAATTACCAGCGGTTATCGGGTGACGAAGGACTTTCAAGGCAAAGTTATTTGCCGACAGTTAATCCCAGATCTTCTCCCATTTACTGAAAGTGCTGGCACATTTTATATTTGTTTTGACTATGAAACTAAGCCCAAGACGATCCAAGCAGTCAATAATGCGATCGCTCAATTAGGTAAACTCTTAGAAGAAAAAGGTTGCGCCGTCAAAGTAATCCGGCTGACCGGATTAGAAAAAGGCGTTGATGAATTTATCGTTGCTCAAGGCGCTGCTGCATTCGAGTTAGTTTATCAAGCTAGCGCCGACTTAGAAACTGACATTGCCAAAACCAAACCCCACACAGAGCTAACTTATACTCAAGCATTATCGCTCAACTGTCCCTACCTAGAAAAACTGCCTTTTCCCACATCTGGATTGATTGGAGTCAAGTCTGCCAAAGGCACAGGAAAAACGACCGCACTCTTACCCTTGGTAGAAGAAGCGAAAAAAAGAGGTCAACCCATCTTATTGCTTACCCACAGAATACAGCTGGGGCAATTCTTGTGCGACAAGACCGGGGTGAAGTGGGGACTGGGGAGCAGAGGAGCGGGGGAGCAGAGGGGCAGAGGGGCAGAGGGGCAGAGGGGCAGAGGGAATTTCTTAACTCAAAACGTCCCAATCCCCAATCCCCAGTCCCCAGTCCCCAATCACGGATCGCTAGGACTTTGTATTGATTCGATTTGGAAGCTGAAGCCGTCGGAATGGCAAGGTGCGATCGTCATTTTGGATGAAGTTGAGCAATGTTTGTGGCATCTCCTCAACAGCAGTACTTGCCAAGAAAAACGAGTCTTGATTTTAAGAGTCTTTCAGCAACTAATTTCCACCGTGCTGCAAACTGGTGGTTTAGTTATTGCCCAAGATGCTGACTTATCAGATCTTTCCTTAGACTACCTCAAAGGACTCTCTGGAATTCAGATTTCGCCGTGGGTGGTAGTGAATGAGTGGAAATGCGATCGCGGTTGGGACATTACTTTTTACGATACCCCAAACCCAACCCTGCTAATTCAGCAGCTGGAAGTTGACCTAATAGCCGGAAAAAAGTGCTATGTTACTACCGATAGCCGCTGCGGACGTTACAGTTGCGAAACTATAGACAGCTACATTAAACAGCGGTTAGAGCAGTTGCTGCGTCAGTATCCCAAGACGCTAGTAGTCAGCAGTCAAACAACTAGCACACTCGGTCATAAAGCCGTTAATTTTGTAGAAAATATCAACCAAAAAGTTTTAGATTATAATGCGGTTTTTGTCACTCCCAGTTTGGGTACTGGAATCAGCATTGATGTGGAATATTTCGATCGCGTTTATGGCATCTTTATTGGCGTAATTCCAGACTGGGAAGCACGACAAGCCTTAGCCAGAGTACGTCCCAGCGTTCCCCGGATTGTCTGGTGTGCCAAACGGGGGATAGGTTCGATCGCTTGTGGCAGTAAAAATTATCGAGTTTTGTCTGAATGGTATCAGGAGAATCACACAGAAAATCTAGCTTTGATGAGTCCGCTGCATAAAGTAGATGTGGATTTACCTTTAGTTTACGATCTGATTCATCTCAGAATTTGGGCTAAATTTGCAGCTAGGGTAAATGCCTCAATTGTGCTGTATCGTCAATCAATGTTAGAAGGCTTGATTGATGAAAAGCATCAGATAAATGTAATTAGCGATGTTCTGTCGAGGGATACGATTAGAGATCTGCGAATGGCATTGATAGCAACAACTGCTGCCGATCGCGAAATCCGAAAAAATCTGGTACAAGAAATAGTCAAAGCCCAAAGAGAATTTTCAGAACGCAGTCAAAAAGCAAAATTAATTAAAAATCAAATAAAAAAGATTCGCATTCAATCCGAGTTACAATCTGCCTCAGCAGTTGCCTATTCTCCAGATATCAGTCACAAAGAATATGATCGGCTGTCAAAAAAGCGATCGCTTACTGAATCCGAGCGAAATCAAATCGATAAATATATCCTGCAAAAGCGTTATGGGGTAGAAGTTACTCCTCAATTGAAGCTGCGCGACGATCGGAAATATTATTCACAGTTGTTGTTGCACTACTATTTAACTGATGAGAGCGAATATTTCCGATTGCGAGACTTTCAGGAGTGGAACCAGCAACTTTATAGAGGAGATGGTAAAGTTTTCTTGCCAGACATCAAGATTTACACTTTAAAAGTTGAGGCGCTATTAGCGTTGGGAATACCGCAGTTTCTAGAACCAGATAGAGAATTTAGGGAAACAGACATTGATTTGATTCGACTCAGAGAAACAACGGTCCGATGCAGCAAGCAAATCAAAAGATCTACTGGTGTAACTATTCCTATGGACACAGAAAGCGATCGCCTTACTTCTATAAAAATACTCAGCCAATTTCTCAGGTTACTGGGATTAAAGCTGAAGCGCTTTAAGCTTACAGGCGATGCAAATTTAAATCCACATATCCTTTATAAAATTGCTTCAGAAACTTTTCATGATGGACGACAAGAAATTTTGGAAGTTTGGCACGAACGAGATACATTAATTTTAGAAACTCCTAGCAATAACCGCTTCAATTTACTAGCTCATATTCCGCCTCTTCAACTGGCAGAATTGGTTCTTTCGTAACTCGAACTGCTGTAAAGACGTTTCATGAAACGTCTCTACAATTGATATATTGTCTGGTTGCATCGTCAAATTTTCTGTTGTTATCGTCGGTTAAATTTTTACCGCAGATGAAGACTCTGGAACGCAGATGAACGCAGATAAGAATAAGAACAGGAATTTTTTAGGTAACCGATGCGTAAGGACATAAGGTGCAAAATGTGGATTGGGAGCAAAATTTTTCGTTTACCCCCTTGACTCTCCAGTAGACTGGAGACTGCAACATAGAGTTACTGCGACGTGCAAGTAGACTCTCTTAAACGAGGTGAACAATGGATAGTGCAACCTTCAAACTGCGTGGTATGAGTTGTGCCTCCTGTGCAAACACTATAGAAAACGCAATTCGCTCTATTCCGGGTGTCGGAGAATGCAGCGTTAATTTCGGTGTCGAACAAGCAAGTGTTACCTACGACCCCAAAAGAACTAATACAGAAGCGATTGAGGATGCCGTTGATACGGCTGGATATTCTGCTAAGGCAATGCAACAGGAGGATTTATTTGCCCCAGAAGACGATAGGGAACAGCGGGAACGAAAAGCAGAAACTCGGCAATTAGTCCAGAAAGTTTGGGTCGGCGGAATTGTTAGTGCCATCTTGGTATTGGGAATGATGATAGGATTTTCTATTCCCTTTATTTCCACGTGGTTGCACAATCCCTGGCTGCAATTGGTGCTGACGATGCCGGTGCAGTTCTGGTGTGGTGCCTCCTTCTATATTAACGCCTGGAAAGCCCTCAAACGCCATGCGGCAACGATGGATACGTTGGTCGCGATGGGGACTGGCTCTGCTTATCTATATTCTATCTTTGCCACCTTTTTCCCAAGATTCTTCACCGCACAAGGGTTAACAGCAGATGTATATTACGAAGCGGCTGCTGTCATCATTACCTTAATTTTGTTGGGAAGATTGCTGGAAAATCGCGCCAAAGGACAAACCTCAGACGCTATTCGCAAGCTGATTGGTTTGCAAGCAAAAACTGCTCGTGCGATCCGCAATGGGAGAGAAGTAGATATCCCAATTGCTGAAGTGGTTTTGGGCGATATCATTCTAGTGCGTCCGGGTGAGAAAATTCCCGTAGATGGAGAGATTATTGATGGCTCGTCAACTATTGATGAAGCAATGGTGACGGGCGAAAGTGTCGCTGTGAAAAAACAACCTGGTGATGAAGTAATTGGAGCCACTATTAACAAAACTGGGAGCTTCAAATTCCGAACTACACGAGTTGGCAAAGATACATTTTTAGCACAAATTGTGCAATTGGTACAGCAAGCTCAGGGTTCCAAAGCGCCGATTCAGCGATTGGCAGACCAAGTTACGGGATGGTTTGTACCTGCGGTGATTGCGATCGCTCTAGCAACCTTCATCCTCTGGTACAACGTCATGGGCAATTTCACGATGGCGTTGATTAATACAGTCGGTGTTCTGATTATCGCCTGTCCTTGTGCGCTTGGTTTAGCAACGCCAACCTCCATCATGGTGGGTACAGGAAAAGGTGCAGAAAATGGCATCCTAATTAAAGGTGCAGAAAGTCTGGAATTGGCACATAAATTGCAAACTATTGTGCTTGACAAAACTGGCACTATTACGCAAGGCAAGCCGACAGTTACGGATTTCGTAGCAGTTAATGGCACGGCAAATAGTAACGAGATAAAACTATTGCGCTCTTCGGCGGGAGTCGAACGAAATTCAGAACATCCTCTTGCCGAAGCTGTGGTACAATATGCCAAATCTCAGGGTGTGGAATTAATAGAAGCGCAGGAATTTGAAGCGATCGCAGGTAGTGGCGTGCAAGGATATGTATTAAATCAATTAGTACAAATTGGTACGCAACGCTGGATGAATGAGTTAGCTATTGATACTGGCATATTGCGACAAGATTGGGACAGATTGGAATATCTCGGCAAAACTGTCATTTGGATAGCTGTAGATCGCAAAATTCAGGCTATTATGGGAATTTCTGATGCTGTCAAACCATCTTCTGCAAATGCGATTCGTACTTTGCAAAAGATGGGTTTAGAAGTGGTGATGTTAACTGGAGACAATCGCCGCACGGCTGAAGTAATTGCACGAGAAGTTGGGATCGAACGAGTAATTGCAGAAGTTCGTCCCGAGCGAAAAGCGATTGAAGTCGAAAATCTGCAAGCAGAAGGAAAGATTGTCGCAATGGTTGGAGATGGGATCAACGATGCACCAGCTTTAGCACAAGCAGATGTAGGAATGGCGATTGGAACAGGAACCGATGTTGCGATCGCAGCTAGCGACATCACCCTCATCTCTGGCGATTTACGGGGGATTGTCACTGCAATTCAACTCTCTCGCGCCACGATGCAGAACATTCGCCAGAATCTTTTCTTTGCATTTATCTACAATGTCGCAGGGATTCCGATCGCAGCTGGCATTCTCTTCCCCATTTTCGGCTGGCTTCTCAGTCCCACGATCGCCGGTGCAGCAATGGCGTTTAGTTCCGTTTCAGTTGTCACAAATGCACTGCGTCTTCGTAACTTCCAACCCAAAATGCTTGGTTAATTAAATTACTAAGAGAGGGATAACAATGTTCAAAAAATCAACATTTTTCGGTACATTAGCAGGATTAGGATTTCTGCTGGGAGCGATTTCGGGGCCGATCGCAGCCGAAATGCCCGCCGGACACTTTACTTCCAAAACTAGCCAATTCCAACGCATTGAACAACCGTTATCTAACAAGATTGTGGTTACTATCGGCGGATTGGGATTAATTGGGTTAGAACTTTGGTGGTTCCTATTAAGCAAACCTAAGTCCCAAAAAGCAGTAGCATCTAATGGAGGAATCCAAGAAGTAACGGTTACCGTTGATGGTGGTTACGAACCGAGTCGCATTGTAGTGCAAACAGGACAACCCGTGCGGCTAAACTTCTTCCGCAAAGACCCCAGCAGTTGTTTGGAACAAGTACTCATCCCAGATTTTCACATTGCGGCAGATTTGCGGCTTAATGAAGTGACTTCTGTGGAATTCACACCCCAAAAAGCAGGGAATTACGTCTTTACCTGCGGTATGAATATGTTTCGCGGTGCGATCGAAGTACAGGCAACAAGTACTAACAAAGAGAAAGTATATGCTCAAACTTTGACGTATAGCAACCGCCTTGGCGATTAGGGCAGTAGGGGCGAAGCATTCGGGTAGTAAATCTTCGGTTTTAACCAATAAATTATATGCCCGAATGC